>JAATFS010000396.1 GCA_015655035.1 Lysobacterales bacterium
ACCAGGATCAGGCCGGGCGAGATCGAGTTGACCCGAATTCCGCGTGCGGCGTATTCGATCCCCAAGGCCTTGGTCAGGCCGATCAATCCGTGCTTGGCGACCGGATAGGGGAAGGACTGCGGGATGATCTTGTGTCCGTGTACCGAGGCGATGTTGACGATGCTGCCGGCCTGGCGTTCGAGCATCGAGGGCAACACCGCACGGCACAGGTTCCATGCCCCCTTGAGGTTGAGGTCCAGGCAGCGCTGCCAATCGGCATCGGACAGTTGCAGCGGATCGGAGAACACATCGGCACCGGCGTTGTTCACCAACGCGTCGATTGCGCCATGCGCGGTGACGATCGCCTGTACCGCTGCGTCGATCGCAGCGGTATCGGTGATATCGACCTGGCGATAACCGATGCGCGGATCGGCCTGGGCCGGGACGTTGCGATCGAATCCGAACACCAGTGCGCCCTCGCTGGCGAACAGGCGCGCACTAGCGGCACCGATACCGCTGGCGGCGCCGGTGACGATCACGGTTTTTCCGTGTAGCCGACCACTCATGCGTTGGCCCCGCGCGCGTAGGGACGGCCGCCCTCGGCTGGCCAATGCAGTGATGTCATCTATGTTCTCCTGAACGCTCGTTGGCCTGCGTATTGCCATTCCGCCGAGGGTGGGCGGAGGCACGCCAGTGTCAGCCGCGGATCGGGAGGTAGGGAGCTCCTGCAACGGCGAGACAAGCGTCGCGCGTAGGAGATATGTGCGGCAAATGAATTTTTCGTCATATCCTATTCCATCGCCGCATACGGCGCCTCGGCAGGCTCTCCATGGCAAATCCCGCTACTCCCTGGTTCAACGCATCCCGTCTAAAGACCCGCCAGTTGCTGTTGTTGCTGCATCTGCACGAACAGCGTTCGGTGTTGCGTGCGGCCGAGGCGGCCAGCATGACCCAGCCGGCGGCATCCAAGCTGTTGGCCGAGATGGAGGACATGCTGGGGGTGAAGCTGTTCGAGCGGCATGCGCGTGGCGTGGAGCCGACCTGGTATGGCCAGGTCCTGATCCGGCGCGCACGCGCGGCGATGTCCGAGATCGGGCGGGCGCAGGAGGAGATCGCGGCACTGCGCAGCGGGCGCATGGGCCAGGCCTCGATCGGCACCGTGGTCAACCCCGGGACCAACCTGGTGCCGCAGGCCATTGCCGAGGTAAAGCGCGAGTTCCCCGACATCCTGGTGCGGGTGGAAATGGACTACAGCCGGCCACTGGTGGCCAAGCTGCTGGATGGTCAATTGGATATCGTCATCGGCCGCATACTCGGGCCGGAAGACGCCAGCGAGCTGGAATTCGAGCCCCTGGCCGACGAGCCGCATTCGGTGATCGCGCGGGCCGGCCACCCGCTGGCCAACCGGGCCGGACTGCAACATGCCGATCTGGCGCGTTATGGCTGGATACTGCCACCGGCGGACAGCGTGCTGCGGGCACGCCTGGACTCGATGTTCATGGAGCGCGGGCTGCATACCCCGAGCAACGCGATCGAGACCTCGTCGCTGCCGGTGACCACGAACCTGTTGCGCGGCAGCGATATGTTGGCGGCGTTGCCGGTGGATTCGGTGGCCACGCTGATCCAGACCAAGTTGCTGACGGTGCTTCCAATCGAATTGGGCGTGCGCATGGCATCGTTCGGAATAATCCTGCGCCGCAACTACATCCTGCCGCCGAGTGCCGAGCGCATCCTGCAGGCGTTGCGGACCACCGCGCGGCGTCTGTATCCCGAGTTGCGCCCAAAGGCTTGAAGCAACGGCCCTGCATCGCTTGGCATTGGAGTGTCTTTGCTGCAGGGCGGCATAGGATCGTGGCTATTCCAGCCCGATATAGGTCGTGTGTGATTTTTCATTGGTTGCTCGTGCAGCGCTTGCCTATATCTGTGAGCCAGATCGCAGGCTGAAGCGCACATCAAGTCGGGCGGGCGGTCTTGCAGTCGATGTGGTCGTGTGGCATTTAAGGCGCCGTAGCGGTGCGGGAGGAGAGGATCCGCCGCTGCGGTCAGATTGCGATTGCCCTCGTCGCGCTTCAGCGGAGGCGATCCAACCAATTCGTTGCAGTTCGTCACGTGTCCTGGGAGGGATTCAGATGTCGAAGCATTCATGCCGCATCCCGGCATTTCCGGGCATGCGCCCGAGTCATATCCGTCACTTGCGTCGCAGCGCACTCGCCGCAGGCATCGCCCTGTTGCTGGCCGCGCCAGTGTTCGCGCAGCAGGTGGCGAGCGAACAGGAAAGCGGCGGCGTCACCTCCACCAAAAGCGACAAACAGGAGGCCGTTGATCTGGACGCGGTCGAGGTGCGTGGCGTGCGCGCGAGTTTGATCAAATCGCAGGTAATCAAGCGCGATTCCGAGCAGATCGTCGATTCGGTCAGCGCCGAAGACATCGGCGCGCTGCCGGATCGCAGCGTCACCGAGACCCTGCAGCGTGTCAGCGGCGTCACCATCGATCATTTCATGGCGCGCAGTGATCCGGACCATTTCTCGGCCGAGGGCAGTGGCGTGATGATTCGCGGCCTGACCCAGGTTCGTGGTGAGTTGAACGGCCGCGACATCTTCAGCGCGGCCAGCGGCCGTGGCCTGAGCTTCGAAGACGTGCCAGCCGAGCTGATGGCTGGCGTGGACGTCTACAAGAATCCATCGGCGGAAATCATCGAGGGCGGCCTGGGCGGTACGGTCAACCTCCGGACGCGGCTGCCGTTCGACAATCCAGGGCGGGTGATCGGCGGCAATGTCGATCTCAACTACGGCGACATCAGCAAGAAATACAAACCTTCGGCGTCGTTCCTGTACAGCGATCGGTGGAAGGTCGGTGATGGAGAGATGGGCTTCCTGTTCGACATCGCACATTCGGAGCTGATGACGCGCACCGATGGCATGCAGGTGGAGCCGTTCGTGCGTCGTACCGACGCCGCAGCACTGGCGGGCACGGATTTCAGCGAGGTCTACGTGCCGGCCGGGGTCAACTGGCGCCAGCTCGACTTTGAGCGCAAGCGCGATGGCATTGCCGCCGCGTGGCAATGGAAGCCCAGTGACGCCACCGAGATCTACGTGCAGTATCTGCGCTCACGCTACCAGATGAACTGGCAGGAGCGCGCGGCGTTCTTCAACGACAGCAACAACAGCATCACGCCTGCCGATGGCACTACCTTCAGCTATGACGACAGCGGGCGTTTCATCAGCGGCTCGCCGCAGTCCGACTCGTGGCGTGGAGAGCTGACCGGCGACGGTGTGCGTTTCAACACCGACAATCGCTACGCTCGGCAGAAGACCACGACCTCGGATCTGTCAGCCGGGTTCAAGCATTATCTCAACGACAATACGCTGGTGAAGGGCGACCTGCAGCTGGTGCAGTCGGAAAGCGAGCAGTTGGACTTCTCCATCTTCACCGCGACCTATCTGCCGGGATTGAGCTACGACCTGTCCGGCAAGTATCCGTCGATAGCGATCGCCGATTCCAGCTATGTCGCCGATCCTTCCAATTATTTCTGGGCGGCGGCGATGGATCACCTGGCGAAGAACCGTGGCCGCGAGCTGGCCGCCCGTATCGACCTGGAGTACACCTTTCCGGATGCCGGATGGCTGCGGATGTTCCGCTTCGGCCTGCGTGGCAGCGACCGTACCCAGACCAACAAGAACTCCGGCTACAACTGGGGCGTGCTCAGCGACAACTGGGCGGCCACGCCGGGTGCTACCAATGGTCTGGCCGATATGGCCAACTACATGAGTGCGTCGTCGTCGCTGTACAGTTTTTCCAACTTCTTTCGCGGCAAGGCCAATATCCCCGGCGCGGTCTACATGCCGCTGGATTCTATGGTCAAGAGCTATGGTCAGACGTCGGCAGCACTACAGGAACTGGTGGCCTTGCGCGGCTACGGCTGGTCGCCGGACGTGTACAACCTGCAAGACACCAACCGCCAGTTCGAGCGTACCCAGGCCGCCTATGCGGTGCTGTATTTCGGCAACGAGAATGCCCTGGGCGGCGGCATCGACGGCAACATCGGGATACGGGTGGTGCAGACCCAGTCGCAGGCCGATGGCTATGGACAGTTCCCGGACCTGACCGATCTCAATGTTTCGGACGAAATGAAAGCGCGCTACTACGGACAGTACTTTGGCAACAATGCCAGTGGCAGCTACACCAACGTGCTGCCGAGCCTTAACCTGCGCTTCAAGCTAAGCGAAAATCTCCAGCTGCGCCTGGCTGCCTCCAAGGCGATGGCGCGCCCGGATTACACCCAGCTGCAACCTTATTTGTTGCTGGCGGTGACTTCGGACGATAGCGGCGCTATCACTGATTACACGGGTACCGCCGGCAACCCCGAGCTCAAG
>JAATFS010000006.1 GCA_015655035.1 Lysobacterales bacterium
CGATGCCGGGGACGCCGACGCCAAGCCGGCCCGCAATGGCTTGCTGGCATTGGCGACCACCGGCTTTGCCACCAGCATCGATGCGATGGCGGTCGGCGTGAGCCTGGCGTTCCTCAATGTTCACATCGGCGTCGTAGCCGCAGTGATCGGCTTGTGCACGCTGACCATGGTCACCGCCGGCATCATGCTAGGCCGTGCACTCGGCGCGTTGGTCGGCAAGCGCGCCGAGATCATCGGCGGCGTGATCCTGGTCATCGTCGGCAGCACCATCCTGTACGAGCATCTGCACGGTGTGGCGTAAGGCGCGCGCTTTCCCGCCGACAAGAGAGGGCTGGCAAGCGCCAGCCCTCCCGATCGCTATCACCCCGTCCCTTCCACACGGCTTCGCGCTTTCAAGGGATCGTGGAACGCCGTCAGGAACGCGCGTAGCGACGCCGGCTTGACCGGCTTTGTCAGCAAGCGATAGCCGCGCTCGCGCGCCATCTGCTTGAGCTCGTCGCGGCCATCGGCAGTCAGCAACGCACCCGGGACATGGCGGGCGACGCCCGCGTTGAGCGCATCCAACGTATCCAGCCCGTCGAGGCGGTCATGCAGGTGGTAATCGACCAGCAGCACGTCCGGCTGCTCGTGCATTTTCTCCAGCGCCTCGTCCACGGTGGTGGCGGTGATCACCTGCACCTGCCAGCGGCCCAGCAGCGCCTGCATGCCATCGAGGATTTCCTGATCGTTGTCCACGCACAACACGCGCAGCCCGACCAGCGAATCGCCGCTGCTGGCCGAGCGCGAGGACGGACTGGGCAAGGCCGATTGCGGCACCGGCGCCACTCGCGGCAACAGGATGGAGAACATGCTGCCCTTGCCCACCTGGCTGCGCGCGCTCAGGTCGTGTTCGAGCAGGCGCGAGATGCGCTGGCAGATCGACAAGCCCAGGCCCAGGCCCTGCTCGCCCCAGTCGAACGGCTGTTGATAGCGATGGAATTCCTCGAAGATCTGCCGCATGTGGTGCTCGGGAATGCCCGCACCGGTGTCCCATACCTGCAACTCCACGGCCTGGCCACGGCTGCGCAGGCTGAGCACGATGCGTCCCTCGCGGGTGTAGCGCAGCGCATTGGCGATGAAGTTCTGCATCACCCGGCGCAGCAAGCGGCGATCGCTGCGTACCCACAGCGCGCGCGCATGCACGTGCAGCTGTAGGCCGCGACTGGCCGCCACCGGCGCGTATTGCGAGGCCAGCTCGTGGATCAAGGCGCTGGCCTCGAAATCCTCGATGCTCGGCCGCAGGCCGCCGGCATCCAGCCGCGATACGTCTAGCAAGCCATCCAGCAGTTCCTCGGCTGCGCGCAACGACGCGTCCACACGCTCGGCCAGGTGACGCTGTTCCTCGTTGTCGTGGTGGCTATCGCGCAGCGCCGATGCGAACAGCCGCGCGGCATTCAGCGGCTGCAACACGTCGTGGCTGATCGCGGCGAGGAAGCGGGTCTTGGATTGCTGCGCAACCTCGGCCTCGCGCGAGCGGTCGGCCACGCGCTGCTCCAGCGTTTCGTTGGCTTCCAGCAATGCCAGCTCGGCGCGCTTGTAGTCGGTGATGTCGTTGTAGCTGGTGACGTAGCCGCCCCCCGGCAATGCCTGTCCGCGCATTTCGATCACCTTGCCGTCACTGCGGGTGCGCTCGAACACGTGCGGCGAACCGGCGCGCATATGACGGATGCGGCGATCTATCTGGTCCTCGACCTCGCCATCGCCCAACTCGCCGCGCTCGGCGTTGTAGCGGATCAGATCGGCGACCGGACGGCCGACGTACAGCATGCCGTCGGGATAGCCGAACAGCTGCTGGTAACGTCGGTTCCACGCGGTCAGGCGCATCTCCGGATCGACCACGCTGACGCCGGCGCTGATGTTCTCCAGCGTAGTCGAAAGAATCTCGCGATTGAAGCGCAGCTCCTGCCCGGCCTCGTCCAGCACCGCCACTACCTCGCCCAGCTCCATGCCCGAACCGCGCAGCAGGCTGGTCAGCACCAGGCGCCCGGAGGCCGCACCGATCGACGAAGCCAGCAGGCGCTCGGTGAACTGGACCCAGGCGCGATCGGCCACGGCATTGGAATGCAGCTCGCGGCCCATCAGTTGCGCGTGATC
>JAATFS010000117.1 GCA_015655035.1 Lysobacterales bacterium
GACCCGCGCGCTAGCGCAGGTTTTGCAGCGGTGTCCACGCATGCGGCATCATCGCCCCATGCACGCTTGCCGTCTCCCCGCCATCGCTCGATTGCCGCTGTTGCTGGCCTTGCTGGCGCCCCTGCTGGGCCTGGCGCAGGCACCGTCGGCGCCGGCGTCCGATGGCGCCAACTCCAAATCCTCGGCCGGTAGCCGGCCTGGCAGCGGCGACGCCTGGATCGACCGCCAGCTGGACGATATCGATGCCTACGCGCAGCGCTATCCGGACAGTTTCCTCGACGAAGTGGCGCGCTATGCCGGGGTGCCGCGCGGCTACGTGCAGGCCTTGCTGCAGCAACGGCACTGGCGCGCCGGCGATATCTATTTCGCCTGCTTCTGGGCGTACGCCATGAACCTTTCCTGCCGTCAGGTCGTGCAGGCCTGGAGCCAGGATCATGCCGACGGCTGGGAGGGCGTGGTTGAACGCCTGCCGGTACAGCCGGACAACCTGCACTATCGTGCGCTGCGCCACGCCATCGTCGCCAGCTACGACCGCTGGGATCGTCCGATCGTGCTGGACGCGACCTTGCAGCGGCAACTGGGCGATCGCGCGCAGCGGCACAACAAGGCGGTCGAGGCGGCCGAGGTCACGGAAGCGGCCGACAAGGCGCGTCTGCGCTAGCGGCATCGGCTGGACGCTGGCGCAACGGCAGGCGAATGGCGTCATGCCCTTCCGAAATGATGCCAGTTGTTGCCGTGCAGCTGGCTGTGATCGGCTAACGTCGGCGAGAATGCGGCGTTGCCGGACTCTCCGGCCAGCCAGACTGCCCCGATGCGCGCGCCCGCCATGGTTTCCCCCGATCAGATCCGCAGCCTGTTCGCGCAGGCGATGTCGGATATGTACCGCGCCGAGGTGCCGCTGTACGGCACGCTGATGGAGTTGGTGGCGCAGGTCAACGCGACCACTTTACAAGCCGACCCGGCACTGGCCGCGCAGCTCCAGCGCAATGGCGAGCGTGCGCGCCTGGACGTGGAGCGCCATGGCGCGATCCGGGTCGGCACGGCGCAGGAGCTGGCTACGCTGCGACGGCTGTTCGCGGTGATGGGCATGCATCCGGTGGGCTATTACGACCTGTCGGTGGCCGGGGTGCCGGTGCATTCCACCGCGTTCCGCCCGGTCGACGAGGCGGCGCTGGCACGCAATCCGTTCCGCGTGTTCACCTCGCTGCTGCGCCTGGAGCTGGTCGAGGATGCGGCCTTGCGCGAACACGCGGCGCGGATTCTCGCGGATCGGCAGATCTTCACCCCGGCCGCATTGACGTTGATCGAGCGCAGCGAGCGCGAGGGTGGATTGAACGAAGAGCACGCGCGCCAGTTCGTCGCCGAGGCATTGGAGACCTTTCGTTGGCATGGCGACGCCACCGTGTCGCATAGCACCTACCAGGCGCTGGGTGATGCTCACCGGCTGATTGCCGACGTGGTCAGTTTCCACGGTCCGCACATCAATCACCTCACCCCGCGCACGCTCGACATCGATGCGGCGCAGGCGCAGATGCATGCGCGCGGGATCGATGCCAAGGCGGTGATCGAGGGGCCTCCGCGCAGGCAGTGCCCGATCCTGCTGCGGCAGACCAGCTTCAAGGCATTGGAAGAGGTGGTGCGCTTTCCGGCCGACGGCGAGGGCTCCGAACTCGGCACGCACACGGCGCGTTTCGGCGAGATCGAGCAGCGTGGGCTGGCGCTCACGCCCAAGGGGCGCGCGCTGTACGACGCACTGTTGGCGCAGGCGCGCGCCAGCGACGCAGCTGGCAGTACCGGGGACGATTACTCAGCGCGGCTGCAAGCTGCGTTCGCAGGGTTCCCGGACGACTATCCGACGCTGCGTCGCGAAGGGCTGGGTTATTTCCGCTATGCGCTCACTGCGGCGGGTCGGGCCGATCCGCGGGCGGTGGCGAGTTTGCCGGCCGAGGCGGCGATCGCCGCCGGTCTGGCCAGTGCGGATCCGATTGTCTACGAGGATTTCCTGCCGGTCAGTGCGGCGGGGATCTTCCAGTCGAATCTCGGGGGCGGGGAGCAGCGTGCTTATGCGGCGCACGCCAATCGGGAGGTGTTCGAGCAGGCGCTGGGGGGAGCGGTGGCGGATGAGTTCTCGATTTATGCGCGGCTTGAACGTGCTTCGTTGGAGGCGTTGGGTTGTTGAGGTTGGGTTTCGGTCCGGGACGCTGAGCTGTGGGAGGGACTTCATTCCTGGTGTTTTTTTCTTGGCTGCTGATGAGGGAGCAACAGCTACGATCACAGCAAGATCAAGATCAAGAGCTTTCGCCGCTGTTGGCACGAGTCATTTTTGTCTTGCCAAAGTAACCAGAAGCGCCTTCGCCCGACGTGAGCCGGTGCGATAGAGCCGCACCGGTCCCCTGTACTCCTCGGCGGAGATGGCATTGATCCCCTTATCCCGGGACGCGCCCAACTCACTTCGTTCAAACAGGGCGCCTCTTCGGCCACCTCCACCTGCGGTGATCGGCTCGCTTTGAGGGCGAGGTAGATCAAGGTAAAAATCACCAGCAACAGCAACAGCGGTTGGCTAGGTTGTGGCTACCGGGGTGCGATTTCTTTTCTTGGCTTGGCGCCGTTCGCGGCGGCGGGTGCGCCAGTTGCGGACGTGTTGGCTCAGGCAGGAGAAGATCACGTAGAGCGCCGGGGTACTGAGCAGGGTAAGGCTTTGCGAGATCAGCAGGCCACCGATCATCGCGATGCCCAGTGGGCGACGCAGTTCCGAACCTTCGCCCAGTCCGATCGCCAGCGGTAGCGCCGCCAGGATCGCTACCATCGTGGTCATCATGATCGGGCGGAAGCGCACGATGCTGGCCTCGCGTACCGCTTCGCGTGGTGGCTTGCCGTGTTCGCGCTCGGCTACCAACGCAAAGTCGATCATCATGATCGCGTTCTTCTTGACGATGCCGATCAACAGCACCAGCGCGATCATCGAGATCACCGATAGCTCGGTATTGGTGACGTATAGCGCCAGCAGCGCGCCCATGCCGGCGGCCGGCAACGTGGACAGGATCGTCACCGGGTGGATCAGGCTCTCGTAGAGCATGCCGAGCACGATGTAGACGGTCACGATCGCCGCCAGCAGCAGGATCACCATCGAGTTGGGGTTGAGCTGGATGTCGAAGCCGCCGCCATCGGAGAGGCGGATATCGCCAGGCATGCGCAGGCCATCGACGGTGGACTTGATGATGGCCTCGGCCTCGCCGGTGCTGATGCCAGGGGCGAGGTTGTAGCTCAGGTCCATCGTGGTGTACTGGTTTTCGTGGGTGATCTGCGGCGGCGCCAAGCCCGGTACCTGGTGCGCGACCGCAGTGATCGGGACCATATCGCCGTTGCGGTTGGGGATGTAGATCTGGTCCAGCGCCGCCGGTGTGGCGGTCTGCGACGGCAACGCGTTGACCACCACGCTGTACTGGTTGAGATCGGAATAGATCGTGGAGATCGAGCGCTGGCCGAAGGCGCCGTACAACGCACCGTCGATGGCGCCGACCGAGATGCCCATGCGCGAGGCCTTGGCGCGGTCGATCACGATGTTCTGGCGCAGCCCGGAGGTGTCCACGTCGGTGCCCACGTCGCGCAGCTTGGGGTTCTTCTTCAACGCGGCCTGTAGTTTGGGCAGCCACTCCTGCAATTGCGCCAGGTCGTTACCTTGCAGCGATACCTGATATTGCGCTCCCTGGCTGCTGCCGCCGCCACCGTCGCTGGGCAGGTCCTGGATAGCGCGCAGGCGCAGTTCCAGGTCGGGATAGCGATCGGCCTTGGCGCTGAGCCGCAACAACACCTGCGCGGTCGTCTCGTGGCGGCCCTCGTTGCGGGATTTCAGTTCGATGTTGAACGATGCGCTGGAACCCTGGCGGCTGGAGCCCAGACGCCCGCCCACGGTCTTCACCGCAGGGTCGGCCATCAGCATGTCGGTGATGCGGCGCTGGCGGCTGACCATGTCGGCGAAGGACACCGTGGCGCTGGAACTGGCACGGCCCCAGATCAGGCCGGTGTCCTGCGGGGGGAAGTTGCCTTTCTTGACTGCGGCGAACAGGAAGATCGTCACGCCGATCATTACCAATGGCGTCAGCGACAGTAGCAATGCATGACGCAGCGAGAAATCCAGGGCCTTTGTATAGCCGCGCAGCATCCTGTCGTGCATGCGCTCCAGCCAAGCGCCGAAGCGGCCGGGATGCTCCGGCTCGCGCTGTGCCGACAGGAAGCGGCTGCACAGCGCAGGGGTCAGCGTCAGCGACACCACCATCGACACCAGGATCGCGGCCACCAGGGTCACGGTGAATTCGCGGAAGAACGCGCCGATCATGCCGCTGGCGAACAGCAGCGGGATGAATACCGCCACCAGCGAAGCCGTGATCGAGACGATGGTAAAGCCGATTTCGCGCGCGCCGGCCAGGGCCGCCTGCATGCGCGGCATGCCTTCGTCGAGATGGCGCATGATGTTCTCGATCACCACGATCGCGTCGTCGACCACGAAGCCAATGGCGATCACCAGCGCTAGCAGGCTCAGGTTGTTGAGGGTGAAGTCGAGCATGTACATCACCAGCGCCGAGCCGGCCAGCGACAGCGGCACCGTCACCGCCGCGATCAGCGTCGGCGCCAGCCGGCGCAGGAACAGCGCCATGGTCAGCACCACCATCGCCAGGCTGATCAACAGCGTGGCCTGCACCTCGTGCAGCGAGGCGCGGATGGTCGGGGTACGGTCGAAATAAGCTTCGAGCGTGGTGCCCGGTTGCAGGTAGGTACGCAGTTCGGGAATTTGCGCCTTGACCCTATCCACGGTCTCGACGATGTTGGCGCCGGCGCGGGTGAAGGCGTACATCAGCACGGCAGGCTTGCCGTCGAACCAGGCGGCCTGGTAGGCATCCTGCTGGCCATCGTAGACGTGGGCGACATCGCTCAAGCGCACGATGCGGCCGTTGGACTGGGTGGACACCACCAGCTGGCCGAACTCGGCGGCCTTGGCCACGGCATCGTTGGCGATGATCGCCATGGTGGTGTTGCCGTCGGACAGGAACCCGGTCGGCGAGGTCACGTTGGCCGCGCGCACCGCGTTGCGCAGATCGTCTGGAGTCAGCCCCAGCGAGTTGAGCGCGCGCATGTCCACGTCCACCCGCACGGCGGGCGTGGACGCTCCGGCGATGTCGACCGAGCTGATGCCGGTGATCTGGCGCAGTCGCTGCGCCAGCAGCGAGTCGGCGACGTTGTACAGGTCGTCTGCCGACTGCGTGTCCGACGTCAGCGCAATCGCGATCACTGGATCGTCGTTGGGATTGGCCTTCTGGTACATCGGCGTGCCGAGCCCGGAGGGCAGGTCAGCCTGCGCCGAGTTGATCGCGGTCTGCACGTCCTGCGCGGCCGAATCGATGTTGCGGTCGCTCTGGAACACCATGAACACCATGCTGCTGCCCTCCGAGCTGGAAGAGCGCATGCGGTCGACGCCCGGCAACTGGCCGAGATGACGTTCCAGCGGTGCGGTCACGGTCGAAGCCATGGTGCTGGCGTCGGCGCCGGACTGGGAGGCGTGCACGAACACGATGGGGATCTGGATGTTCGGCAACGCCGCCACGCCCAACCGCAGATAGCAGATCAGGCCGATCACGAACAGTCCGATCGCCAGCAGCGTGGTGCCGATAGGGCGCTTGATGAACGGGGCCGACAGGTTCATGCCGACCCCTCCATCCTTACGGCGACGGCGGTCGCTTCAGTGGTGACGTGGCTCATGCGTGCTCCGGCGCGGCGTCGCCACGCAGCGCGGCACGGCGCTCGCGCCAGCCGCGCAGGCGCTCGGAGAAGCGCTCCATGTACAGGTATATCACCGGCGTGGTGTACAGCGTCACCAGCTGCGACAGCAGCAGGCCGCCGACAATCGCAATACCCAGCGGTCGCCGCAGCTCCGAGCCGATGCCAGTGCCCAGCGCCAGCGGCAATGCGCCCAGCATCGCCGCGGCCGTGGTCATCATGATCGGGCGGAAGCGCAGCAGGCAGGCGCGGCGGATCGCCTCGTGCGCGCTGGCGCCGGTGCGGCGCGCCTCGATCGCGAAGTCGATCATCATGATCGCGTTCTTCTTGACGATGCCGATCAGCA
>JAATFS010000036.1 GCA_015655035.1 Lysobacterales bacterium
CCGAAGCCCCCGAACAGTGCGAACACGATCGGTACCGTGATCAGCGCGACCAGCGGCGACAGCCGCTTGCTCATGATCAGGTACATGAAGGTGATGACCATTCCAAAACCTAACGCGGTCAGCATGGGGGGCGTTCCTCAAGTGGTGCGGTGGGGGTAGTTGCGGCGAAACGGCGCTTGCTTGTCGCAGGCGTCAGAAGTCGTACTGGAAGCGGCCGGTCACTGCGCGGGTGTGATCGACGGTGGCGTGCAACAAACGGTCGCGGTTCTTGCTGTCGATCACGTTCAACATCAAGCGTAGGTTCGGTCGCAGGTACCAGTTGCCGCCGAGCGTCCACGCCTCGGCGCTGGCGTCGATCAGGTCCGGGCCGCCATTCAGATGCTGGTCCCCCCACATCCGGTCGTAGCGCAGCGCCAGTTCGAACGCGCCGGCAGGGTGGTTGAGCGATTTGATCCGGGTGAAACGCCCGGTCTTGCGGTCGTAGCTGCGCGACTCGCCGGTGACGAACCAGCTGACGAACGCGTAGCCCGCGCGCAGTTCGGCGCGCTGGCTGCCGTCGTCGAGCCGGCCGCCGCTGAATTCGCTCTGCCACGACCACGGCCCCAGCACCTCGGCATATTCCAGCGACCACTTATCGAAGTCGGTGTCGTTACCGGCGTCGAAGCGCGCGAAGGTAAGGCGCGCCTGTGTGCCCAGGTCGTTCTCCGGACGGGCACGCACCTGCAGCGCGATGGCGCCGTCGCTGCCGGGATGCTCGTAGTGCTCGTGCGCCAGCGATAGCCCCAGGTGGCGCAGCCGCGCCGGGCCCAGCTCCGGGGCCCAGGTGAAGCGCCCGCCCAGCGCTTGGCCCTTGATGCTGGAGTTGTCGATGCTTTCCAGGCTGTAGCCGCTGAGCGCCCAGGTCGCGGTGGGGCGCGCGCCTTGCCAGGACACGGCCTTGCGGTAGATCGGTGCCAGCGTACTGGCCGCATAGCCGCGTTCCAGGAACTGGCCGAAGTTGGAGCCGGTGCGGTCGTCCAGCGAGAAGTACTGCTTGAACTGGCCGATGGTCAGCGTGCCGGCGGCAAAACGGCGCGCCAGATAGACATCGCGGGCGAGGATGCCACGGGTTCCGCCGACGTCCTGCAGCCCGGCGAAATCGAATTCGGCTTTGTAGGTGAACCCATACAACTTGCCGGACAGATCCAGCCAGACCCGGCGGAACTGGGTGTCGTTGCGGTCGGGGGTGCCGCGCCGGTCATTGTCGAAGGTGGAGAAATCCCAGTGCACGCGTCCACCGATCTCGGCGGTGAACACCTCGCTGTCGGCCGCCTGGGCGGTAACGGCCAGGCACAGGCCCAGGCAAGCGCTCACAGTGAGCAGACGCAGTCTCTCGATGGTCACATACCCTCCCAGGTGCGTGTTTTGGGGCGTGTTGCAGTGGGCGTGAGCCTAGGCCTGCGAAGCTGTCATTGACCTGTCGGCGGGGCGCGATGCAGGGATCGGGGGGCGTGCATCCGGGCTGCGCGACAAGAGCTTTTGCCGGGCGAGCCTGTTACCGTGCCGCCGCAGTCCCCTGCTCTGACCCATCCCCATCCAAAGTCGCCCGTCCCCTCCGCCATGCGCCTACTGCTAGTCGAAGACAATCCAGACCTGGCCGACGCGATCGTGCGGCGCATGCGTCGCAGCGGACATGCAGTGGATTGGCAGCAGGACGGCCTGGCCGCGGCCAGCGTGCTGCGCTACCAGAGTTTTGATCTGGTGGTGCTGGACATCGGCTTGCCCAAGCTCGACGGCCTGCGCGTGCTGGCTGGCATGCGCGAGCGCGGCGACACCACGCCGGTGCTGATGCTGACCGCGCGTGACGGGATCGAGGATCGGGTGCAGGCGCTGGACGTGGGTGCCGACGATTACCTCGGCAAGCCGTTCGATTTTCGCGAATTCGAGGCGCGTTGCCGGGTGCTGCTGCGGCGTAATCGCGGCCAGGCGACCGAGGTGGTGCAGATCGGTGGTTTCCAGTTCGACAACGCCGCGCATCGGGTCACGCTCGATGGCGTGGCGATCGAGTTGCCCAATCGCGAATACCGGTTGCTGGAAATCCTGATCGGTCGTCTCGGCCAGGTGGTGGGCAAGGACGAGATCGGCAACGGCCTGTTCGGCTTCGACGACGAGGCCGGACCGAATGCGATCGAGCTGTACGTCGGCCGCCTGCGCAAGAAGCTGGTCGGCGCGCCGCTGCACATCGTCACCGTACGCGGCAGCGGTTATCTGCTGGAAGCCGTTGCGGGAGAGGGCGATGGCCGCACTGGCGACTGAGCCGCGCAGCGCGCCTTCGATCCGGCGCACGCTGTGGCTGTATCTGGGCGCGTTGTCCGCGCTGGGCGCGATCTTGCTGTTCTTCGGCGCGCGCGACTACGGCAAGCGCGCCGCCGACCGCTCCTACGATCACTTGCTGGTGGCGTCGGCGTTGTCGATCGTGGACAGTGTTGCGCTGGTCGATGGCCAGTGGCAGGTGGATCTGCCATATGCCTCGCTCGACCTGTTGTCGATGGCGCCGGAGGACCGGGTGTTCTACCGGGTTTCCGACGAGCACGACCGTACCATCACCGGCTATGCGGACTTGCCGCCACCGCGCCCCGGCGCCGGCACGCCCTATCTGTTCAATGCCCGCTACAGCGGTGAGTCGGTGCGGTTCGTGGTGGTCACGCGGCGGGTGTCGTCGGCCTCCGCGCAAGGAGAGGTGAGGGTACAGGTGGGGCAGACCCGGCGAGCGCGCGAGGCGTTGGCGCAAGGCATGGTGACGCGGGCGCTGGGCGTGATCGTGGTGCTGTCGCTGTTGTCGCTGGCGATGGTCGGCTTCGGCGTGCATCGCGCGTTGCGGCCGCTGTTGCGGATCGAACGCGACCTGTCGCGGCGCGAGCCCTCCGATCTCAATCCGTTGCAGGCGGCCGCGCCGCAGGAAATGGAACAGGTGGTCAAGGCGTTGAACCGCTTCATGGGGCGGTTGTCGAGCAGCAACGAGACGCTGCGGGCGTTCATGGCCGAGGCCGCGCACCAGATGCGTACGCCATTGGCGGCGATGCGTGCACAGGCGCAACTGGCGCTGGATGACGACGATCCGGCCGACATGCGGCGCAGCCTGGTGGCGATCGAGCGCAACGCCACGCACATGACCCGGCTGCTCAATCAGTTGCTCAGCGACGCCAGCGTGATCCATCGTGCCAACGTGCAGCGCTTCGCCGCCGTCGATCTGGCCGAACTGGTGCACCACGCGCTGCACGAGGCGTTGCCGCAGTCCATGCCCAAGCCACGGCTGCAACTGGCGGTCACCGCCGAGCCGGCATGGGTGCGCGGCGATGCCCTGCTGCTGCGCGAAGCGGTGAAGAACCTGATCGACAATGCCTGCAAGTACGGTGGCGATGGCCCGTTGCAGCTGGCGCTGACGGTGGAGCCGCGCGAATGCGTGGTGACCGTGGCCGACCATGGCCCAGGCATCGCCGCCGCCGATGCCGAGCGTGTATTCGAGCGCTTCGCGCGTGGCGAAGGCGCCGCCGCCGGCGGCGCCGGGCTTGGCCTGGCGATCGTCAAGCGGGTGGTCGACAACCATGGTGGCCGCATCGATCTTTCCAATCGCATCGGTGGTGGCCTGATCGCCACGTTGCGCTTCCCGAGGTTGCACGCATGATCCAACGATGGTTGCTGCTGGTGTTGCTGGCGGTCGCTGGCATTGCGCATGCCCGGCCGAACGACATCAAGCGCTTCGCCGCGCGTGGCCCGGTGACGGCGCAGTTGCGCATCCAGGGTTCTACCGACATCGAGGTATTCGCCGCGGTGGTGGCCGATTACCAGCAGCTGCATCCGGGCACCGAGGT
Organism: Lysobacterales bacterium; assembly: GCA_015655035.1. Lineage (GTDB taxonomy): Bacteria > Pseudomonadota > Gammaproteobacteria > Xanthomonadales > Xanthomonadaceae > JAATFS01. The sequence goes on from JAATFS010000036.1 coordinate 3,852, forward strand.
CGTCTACGAGGACGTGATCGCCTCGGACATGTATGCGCATCATCTGCATCCGCTGGCGGGTGCGGCCCCGGTCGATCTGTTGATCAGCGCCAGCATGGATCTTCAGACCAAGCTGGCCAACGATGGCTATGCGTTGTCGCACCGTTCCCCGCACACCGAGGCGTTGCCGGATTGGGCGCAATGGCGGCACGAGGTGTTCGGCATCAGCTACGAGCCGGTCGTCATCGTCTACAACAAGGCGCGGCTGCCGGCGGCGGGGGTACCGCGCACGCGTCGCCAATTGCTGGAACTGCTGCGCGCACCAGGCGCGCCCCTGCGCGGCAAGGTGGGCACCTACGACGTGCAGCGCAGCGGCGTGGGTTATCTGTTCGCCACCCAGGACAGCCAACTGGGCAGCATCGCCGGCGCGTTGCTAGCGGCGCTCGGCGACAACCGGGTGCGCCTGGAGGAACGTACGGGAGTACTGCTGGATCGGGTCAGCCGTGGCGAGCTGCTGCTTGCCTACAACGTGCTTGGCTCCTACGCGCAGGCGCGGATCGATGCCGGGGCGCCACTGGGGATCGTACAGCCGGAGGACTACACCCTGGTGGTGCTGCGCACCGCGATCATCCCGCGCACCGCCCCGCATGCGGCCGAGGCGCGGCAGTTCCTCGACTATCTGTTGTCCGCGCGCGGGCAGCGGGTGTTGTCGAAGGAAGCGCGGCTGATGCCGATCCTGCCCGCCGACAACGATCCGCGCGGGCAGACGCCCACGCGCACGTTCCGCCCGATCGCGCTCGGCCCTGGCCTGCTGGTGTATCTGGATGCGCTCAAGCGCCAGCAGTTCCTGGATGCCTGGCGCAGCAGCATGCAGTTGCCCGCTCGGCCTTGATCCTGCGGTGTTGCTGCATCGCGGCAGGGCTTGCGCGGGGTGAGGGGCGGGCGCGTGGACGGCCGCGAGAGTTGCACGTGGCGGCGCACGTGCCAGACTTGGGACATGTCCGATCCCATCATTCTCGTCGCCGACGACCATCCGCTGTTCCGTACCGCCGTGATCCACGTGCTGCGCCAGACCTTGCCGCAGGCGCGGGTGATCGAAGCCTCCAGCGCAGCCACGCTGAGCAGCATGTTGCAGGCCCATCCGGACGCGGAACTGGTATTGCTGGACCTGGCAATGCCGGGCGCGCGCGGTTTCTCCGCGTTGCTGCATGTACGTGGCGAACACCCGGATATCCCGGTGGTGGTGATCTCTTCCAACGATCATCCACGCGTGATCCGGCGTGCGCAGCAGTTCGGCGC
>JAATFS010000394.1 GCA_015655035.1 Lysobacterales bacterium
AACCAGGCCGCCAGCGCCTTGGCGGTACTTTCGCCGACATGCTCGATCCCGAGCGCGAACAGGAAGCGCTCCAGCGTGGTGTCTCGCGATTGTTCGATCGCCGCCATCAGGTTCTCCGCCCATTTGGTCGCGATCTTCTTGCGGTTCCAATCGAACGCCGGCAGGCCCGCGCGCAGCAGGTCTGCCTGCCAACTGGACGGCGCCGGGGCCGCGCCGGACAGGTCCACGCCGATCCCGGCAAGCGTGGCTTCCAGCCGTGCGTAGCCCGCGCTCGCCAGATGCTCGCGGGACTCGCGCAGCAACGCATGCGGGCTCTCGGCGCCGCTGACCAGCCGCAGTTGCAGCAGTTGATCCAGGGTGAGCCGATAGAGGTCGGCCACGCCTTGCACCACGCCGCTATCGACCAGCACCTCGATGAATTTCTCGCCTAGCCCGTCCACGTCCATCGCCCGGCGCGAAACGAAATGGCGGATCGCCTCCTTGCGCTGCGCCGGGCAGCTCAGTTCGCCCGAGCAGCGCCACACCGCCTCGCCCTCCTCGCGCACGATCTCCGAACCGCAGACCGGGCATTGCGTCGGCATCGTCCACGCCTCGGTACCGGGCGGACGCTGGTCGGCCACCACGCTGACCACTTCCGGGATCACGTCGCCGGCCCGGCGCACGATCACGGTATCGCCCACGCGCACTTCCAGCCGCGCGATCTGGTCGGCATTGTGCAAGGTGGCGTTGGTGACGACCACGCCGGCCACGTGCACCGGCTTCAGCCGGGCCACCGGCGTGGCCGCGCCGGTGCGGCCGATCTGGATCTCGATCGCCTCGACCGTGGTGGACTGCTCCTGCGCCGGGAACTTGTGCGCGATGGCCCAGCGTGGCGCGCGCGACACGAACCCCATCTCGCGCTGGCCGGCCAAGTCGTCGAGCTTGTAGACCACGCCATCGATATCGAACGCCAGGCCATCGCGCGCGGCACCGATGCGGCGGTAATAGTCCAGCAGCCCGTCGCTGCCGCGCACCACTTCGACCAGCTGACTGACCGGGAAGCCCCAGTCGCGCAACTGCGCCAGGATCGCCGAATGCGTGCCCGGCAACGTGCCGCCGCCCACCTCGCCCACGCCATACGCGAAGAAACTCAACGGCCGTTGCGCGGTGATCCGCGAATCCAGTTGGCGCAACGATCCGGCCGCGCCATTGCGCGGATTGGCCAGCACCTTGCCGCCGTGCCGGCGCATCTGCTCGTTGTAGGACTCGAACGCGGCACGCGGCATGTAGACCTCGCCGCGCACCTCCAGCACCCGCGGCCAGCCCTCACCGCGCAAGCGCAACGGAATCGCCTTGACCGTACGCAGGTTGGCGCTGACATCCTCGCCCGTGGTGCCGTCCCCGCGCGTGGCCCCCTGCACGAATTCACCCTCCAGATAACGCAGGCTGATCGCCAGCCCATCGAGCTTGGGCTCGGCGGAAAACACCGGGCTCTTGAGCTCCAGGCGCTCGCCGATACGGCGCACGAACTCGGCCACTTCCTCATCGCTGAAGGCATTGCCCAGCGACAGCATCGGCATCGCGTGGCGGATCTCGTCGAACCGCGACGACGCCAGATACCCGACCCGCTGCGTCGGCGAATCGGGCCGGGCCAGGTCAGGATGCGCGGCCTCGAGCGTCTCCAGCTCGCGCAGCAACCGATCGTACTCGACGTCGGCGATCTGCGGCTCGTCGAGCACGTGGTAACGGTAGTTGGCGTCGTCGATGCGGCGGCACAGCACGTCGATGCGCTGTGCGGGGTCCGTGCTGGCGGTCATGCGCTCGCGATCTTGCGGTTCGGGCCGTTTATTTTACCGGCGACCGTGCAAAGACAACACGCATACTGCACTTGCCGAGCGATATCGCGGACGCTAGCGTTCATCGGACCCCTCTCACGCCTGGAGCCCATCGTGCCATTGCCCGTTTCCCGCCGCAGCTTCCTCCATCTGGCCAGTTCGGGTCTGGCGGTCTCCGCACTGGGCCTGGCGCCGTCCGCCGGAGCGCGCCAGCGGGCACCCGTGGCCGCGATCAATACCCCCGCCCCTGCGATCGGCACGGTATACCTCAATTTCAACGAATGCCCGCTGGGGCCAGCACCGGCCGCGCTGGACGCCGCCCGCAACGTATTGCCGCGCTCGGGCCGCTATCTGTTCGAGATGGCCGAGCAAGCCGTCCAGCTACTGGCCGCCGAGTGGAATCTGCCCACCGCGCAGATCGCGCTGTATCCAGGCTCCAGCGACCCGCTCAATCGCGCGGCGACGCTGTTCACCTCCGCCGATGCGGGCGTGGTGGTGGCCGATCCCACCTTCGAGGCGGTTGCCGATGTCGCCGCCCACCGCGGAGCGCCGGTCCACAAGGTGCTGTTGCGCGACGACGGCGCGCACGATGTGCGGGCGATGGCGGCCGCCGCTACCCATGCCGGACTGATCTACCTGTGCAATCCCAACAACCCCACCGGCTCGATCACCCCGCGCGCAGACATCGAATGGCTGCTCGCGCACAAGCCAGCCAGCACCGTCTTGCTGGTCGACGAGGCCTATATCCACTACAGCGATCAAACTTCAGTAATCGACCTGGTGGCCGGGCGCCAGGACCTGATCGTGCTGCGCACGTTCTCCAAGCTCTATGGCATGGCCGGGCTGCGACTGGGAGTAGCCGCAGCTTCACCCCAGCTGCTGTCCCAGCTGGCGGGCCTGGGCGAGAATCCGTTGCCGGTGCCGGCGATGGCCGCCGGTATCGCCAGCTTGCGCGACCCGCAACTGGTACCCACGCGACGCGCCGAAAACGCGCGTATCCGCGAACGCACCATCGCCTGGCTGGAACGCCAGGGCTATGCCTGCCTTCCCTCGCAATCAAACTGTTTCATGGTCGACGTCAAGCGCGACGGCCAGGCATTCACCGCCGCGATGGCCAGGCAGGATGTACTGGTCGGCCGCAGTTGGCCGATCTGGCCGCAACGCGTGCGCATCACGGTCGGCACCGAGGCGGAAATGCTGCGTTTTCGCGAGGCGTTTGCGCTGGCGATGCGCTGAAGCTCAAGCGGTGGCGATCGATGGATTGGAACGCTTCCATCGATCGCGCTCCCGCTCTACCAACGCGGTGACTTGGTCAACGGCGGCGCCTGATGCTGGCGATCGTAGGCGCGCAGTTCGTCGCGGATATGCGCGATACGCTGGCGACCGAGCGCGTTGCGGCTGTCGTCCAGCGCCACGCCTTCCAGCAACTCGGCCATCCGCTGCACGGTCGGCAGCATCTTCTCCCACGCATCCAGCGCGGTCATCGGCGCGGGCAAGGTCAGGAAGAACGCGATTGCCGGCGTCTCCATCTCGCGAATGGTGGCCATCTCGAAGCTGCCCGGCTTGAGGATGCTGGCCATGCTGAAGATCGGGCCAAGCTCGGGGTGGCCTTCGACCAGCCGGTGGAACACGTTCATGTGGCCGAAGACCAGCCCGGTCTTCTCGGCCGCGACGACGATGTCCTCGCCGCGCAGCACCTGGCCGGCCTTGGCCGCGACGAACAGCGAGACGATCTGGTCGAAATCCTGGCTGGGCCGCTTGCCCAGGTCCGAACCGAATTCCGGATTGGACTCCAGCCCCAGCTCGGGCTGGGAAACGTCGCCGCTGTAGTCGCCGGGCTCGCCGGACTGGGACTCGCCAACGACGCCGTCGGCGGAAATCACCGGCTCGCGGCGCTCGCGCGCGGCGTTTTCGTTGTTTTCGACACGTCGCCCCTGCGCCGGCTTCTTGGGCCGACCGAACAGGAAGATAGCGACGACCAGCAATAGTCCGGCTGCCAGTATGGCGATCCGAATCATGGCCATGTCGGACATTTAGCGTTTCTCCGGCAATGGTTGAAGAGTAAATTCATTCATACAAGCATGGCACGTCATGCGGCGCCCGCCAAACGTGCGGCTTCTTCGAGATCGACACTGACCAGCCGGCTGACGCCGGGTTCGCGCATCGTCACGCCCGACAGCTGGTGTGCTGCCTCCATCGTCGCTTTGTTGTGGCTGACGAACAGGAACTGCACCTTCTCGCTCATTTCCTTGACCATGTTGGCCAGGCGCCCGACGTTGGCTTCGTCCAGCGGCGCGTCGACCTCATCGAGCAGGCAGAACGGTGCCGGATTGAGCTGGAAGATCGCAAACACCAGCGCCACCGCAGTCATCGCCTTCTCGCCACCGGACAGCAGCGAGATGCTGGACACGCGCTTGCCTGGCGGACGCGCCATGATC
>JAATFS010000251.1 GCA_015655035.1 Lysobacterales bacterium
AAGGTCGCCATGCTCGACCGCAAGCTATTCGTGCAGCAGAGCCACCCGGCGCGGCGCCTGCTCGATGCGCTGGCCGAAGCCTGCGAGGGCAACGCTGCCGACAGTCCGGCCGAGCGCCTGCTGATGAGCAAGGTCGAGGAAGTCGTCGACCGCTTGGTGGCCGAGTTCAACGAGAACCTGGCGATCTTCCTGACCCTGGAAGAAGAATTTCGCGACTTCCTCGGCCAGCATCGGCGGCGCGTGGAAATCGCCGAGCGGCGTGCGGCCGAGACCCAGCGCGGGCAGGAAAAATTGGAACTGGCGCGCACTCGCGCCAGCACCGAGTTGCGCGAGCGGCTGGCGCGCGGGCCGCTGCCCAGGGCGGTGGAGGATTTCCTGCACCAGCCGTGGTTGCACCACCTGACCATGTCGATCCTGCGCGATGGCGAGGACGGTGCCGGCGTCGCAGCCGCGCTGGGGTTGGCCGATGGCCTGCTCGCGGAGGTGTCAGAAGCGCGCGCGCATGTCGTTGGCAAGCCCTGGCTGCAACCCTGGTTGCCGGAGCTGCAACGAGTGTTCGCCAGTGTTGGCCTGCACGGTGATACCGCATTGGGCGTGATCGGTGCCCTGCGTGACACCTTGCAGGCGATCGCCGAGGCCAGGCCGGAACTGGAAAGGCCGCTGCCGGAGTTGCCGCGGGTGAGCTTGCCGTCTCCGCCGGCGGCCACGGAAGGCGCGTCCTCCGAACATGGTGCGGGAATTCAGGCTGGCGATTTCGACCCGGCCGATGCCGATCGCCTGCGCCACACCAGTATCGGGACCTGGTTCGACTTCGTCGACAAGGACGGCAAGGTGCAGGCGGGCAAGTTGTCGTGGATCAGCCCGGTTTCCTCGCGCCTGTTGTTCGTCAACCGTCGCGGCGTGCGCTTCTGTGTGGCGTCGCCGGAAGAACTGGCGGCAAGGCTGCGCTCGGGGCGGCTGCGCGCGCACGTCAACGATGGCGCCTTCGACAGTGCGATGCAGGGCGTCATCGATCGGCTCGATCCATTTGGCAATGACGCGCCCTGACGTTGCATGTTTGCGAGTGGGCAGCCGCTCAATCTTCCTTCGACGGGTGTTGGCGCAACCAGTCTTCGCGTTGTTCGGGCGTCATTGCCTGCCAGCGCTCGCGTAGCGAATCGCGCTGCTGCGGCGGCAGCGAGCGCATCTGTTCGAACAGCGCGCTAGCCTGCCGACGCTGCTGCGGCGACATGTCGCGGTAGCGATCCAGGCCGGCCCTGGCCTGCCGGCGTTGCGCCGGGGTCATGTTCTGCCAGCGCTGGGCATGCTGCAACATTCGCGCGCGCTGCTGCGGCGCCTCGTCCCAACGCTGTCGCAATACGGCGATCAAGGTGTCGCGCTGTTGCGGGGTCAGGTGTTCCCAGTCCGGTAGCGCGACTGGACTGGCCGGCGGCGGCGCGGGCTGCGCCACGGCGGGAACGATCGGTGCGATGGCCAGCAGCACCAGCCACAGCAGGCGGGAATGGAGAATCATCGGGGTGGCTCCATGGCCAGGGCGGTTTCCGACGCCAGCCAGACGTACAGCTCGGGATTGTGGTCCAGCAGGTCATCGCTGTCGGTGCCGGCAAGGACGGCGCTGGCCACGGCGCCGCTGTCGGCCGGGGGCGTCGTCGCTGGCTGGGCGAGATACAAGCCGGCGCTGATCGCCAGCAGCGCCGAGCAGCCGCTGGTGACCACCAGCCAGCGGCCACGGTGTGCATGGCGTGGCGCCGTCTGGCGTGCCCGGCGCAATTGCGCCAGCGTCTGCGGCGTCAACGATGACAGCGCGGCGGTATGCGACTGGCGCATGCGCGCATCGAACGTGGCCGGATCGTGATGTGGGGTATTCACCGAAAATCCTCCAGTTGTTTCTGCAAGGCCTCACGAGCCCGCGACAGGTGGGTCTTGACCGAGCCTTCCGAGCAGCCCATGGCCTTGGCCGTGGTCGCCACGTCGAGTTCTTCGAGTACGCGCAGCGTGAACGCTTCGCGCTGGCGTGCCGGCAACTGGCGCAAGGCGTGGACCAGTTGCTGGTAGGTCTGCTGTTGCTGTTGTTGGCCGGCGGGACCGGGCGTGGTGTCGGACCAGTCGATGCGCTGATCTTCGTCGTGCGCCTCGGCCGGTGCCCAGAACCGCAGGCGGAAATTGCGCCTGCGTTGCAGATCGACGATGCGGCTGCGCAGGATCCGCCAGAACAACGGCGTCCACTCGGCCGCCGGTTGGTCGCGGTAGGCGAGCAAGCGCATCATCGCGTCCTGCACGGCATCCAGCGCGTCCTCGCGATGGCGCAGGCCTGCCTCGGCAAAGCGGAACGCGCGCGGGCCGATGCCGGCCAGGAACAGGTCCAGCGACGCCGGCACCGATGGCGCCGGAGTCGAGGTCGGAGTCTGCGGATCTAGAGGGGTGCCCACCAGCACAGCTTAGCGTTCCGTTCGGGATACCGAGGTAAACGCGTCAGGTCCTATCCGGTTGACATGGCATCGGGTGGAGCAGGCTCAGCGCGCGGCCCAATAGGCCACCACCAGCGCGGCGGCATAGCAAAGCAGGTCGAAGGCGCTGGTGGCCAGGCGCGTCAGCGTCCAGGCGAAGCCGAAGCCCATCTTCTGCGCCGACGCCCAGGCATCCAGGCCCATCACGGTGCCGATCTGGGCCGAGGCGATGCCCCAGTTGGCCACCACGATCACCGCGACGGTCGCGACCATCGCTACGACGATACGCAGGCTTCCGCTCGCCAGGCTGCCCAGTCGCAGCATCCAGGCCGCTTCCAGCGCTGCCAGCACGGCAAACCAGCCCGCCTGGTGGCCACTGGCCAAGGCGACAAGTATCCAGGCGATGAGAGCGGTGACGCACCCTAGCAGCAGCAGCGGGGGCCAGAGCCAGTGTGCGGTTCTGGGGGACACGGGGGTGGGGGGCATCGGGTCTTCCTGGAAGTGCGCGACAGAATAAGGGTTCGCGCCGGCGATGCCCACCATCCATCAGCGCTGCGATCGCCTGAACACGCTGTTTCGCGGCATGGGATGTGATCGCGGGAAATAGGCCCTAAAATGTCCGGCTTGCACGCGCAGCCCGCGCCGTCATATCCAGGTCCATGTACTCCCGTAGCAGCGAACCCGTCCAGTTCGAACGCGATTGCGATGCCGTCATGGTGCCGCAGGGCGACTCGGTGACCCTGCCCGCAGGCAGCTACGGCTATATCACCCAGGCGCTGGGGGGCAGCTATACCGTATTTGTCGAAGGCAACCTGTTCCGCATCGCGGGCAAGGATGGCGATGCGATCGGCAAGGAACCCCCGCCCGGGCTGGAATTGCCCGAGAACGCCGGCGACGAGGAGGTCGAGGCGTTGGTGTGGCAGCAGCTGCGCACCTGCTTCGATCCCGAGATCCCGTTCAACATCGTCGATCTGGGC
>JAATFS010000390.1 GCA_015655035.1 Lysobacterales bacterium
CGCGATCTCGGTGGACCATACGGTCGAGCCCAGGAACGAGGCGCGCACCGCGTCGATCTCACCCTGATCGGCGTTCAGCGCGCGAAAGCGCGTGTTCTCGAACTCGGCCAGCACACGCCGGCCAACACGCCGGAACACCAGCACCTGGGTCTCGCCCAGGGCCGCGCGATCCAGGCCGACGCCGTTGGCGCCCAGCCCCCCGGCAATGGAAGGCTGATACAGATAGCGCGCCAGTATGCCGTCGGCATCGGCCGCAGGCAGGCGTACTTGCAGCTTGCCGCTGGCGGCATCGGCATCGACCGAGAACAGCCCGGACTGGTGCACCGGCGCAGCCATCGCCATCGACGCAAACGACAGCAGGGAAAACAGCAGAAAACGGAAGTACATGCCTGGACCCGCTGATTGAGATTGGCTGGCGCCTGCCACTACCAACGGTAGTTCACGCTGCCGTACAGGTAACGGCCATTCCAGCTCATCGGCGAAAACAGGCTGTAGATTGCACCGGTATTGCTGGTGTCGGCGGCGCGGCCGGGGCGCTCGTCCAACACGTTGTCGGCCCCCAATGCAAATGACCACGGACCCAGCACGTAGCGCGCCGACAGATCCAGCGTCCACTTCGGCCCGAACCGTTCGTCCAGCTGCGCCCCGCTATTGCTGTAGACCTTGTACCAGCCGTAACGATTGAGCGTGCCATGCAGCGACCAATGCTTGCGGGTGTCGTAGTCGATGCCGAGGTTGAGCTTGGTGCGCGGGTTGGTATCGGCCAGCAGGCCGAACAACTCGCGCCGCTCCACCCGCTGGGTGCTCACGCCCAGCGAATCCAGGATCGCCGGGTTGGGTTTGACCCGGGTCACCTGGTTGTCGTTGTACGACCAGCTCAGGCTGCTGTCGAAGCGATGGCCGTTGGCCAGGTCCAGGCCATACTGGCTGACCAGTTCTACCCCACGGGTACGGGTATCGACCGCGTTGGTGAAGTAGCGCAGGCTGCTGTAATTGGTGCTCAAGCCATTGTCGGCCAGATAGGCCTGCACCGTGTCCGAACTGATGTCCAGGTTCGAGGACAGGTTGATGCGATCATCGATACGGATGTAGAACGCATCCAGGCTGAGGTTCCAGCCCGGCAGCGGGTTGAGCACCACGCCGGCGGTGGCACTGCGCGATTTCTCCGGCTTGAGCTGCTCGGCGCCCAGCAGCCGGGAAATCTGCGCATCGACCGGGAAGGTGCCGGTTTCCACCAGCACCGTGCCCTGCCCCAGGTCCTGGTATTGGCTGGTGATGCTGGAGTAGTACTGCTGCGCCAGGGTTGGTGCACGAAAGCCGGTGGACAGCGTGCCGCGCACGGCGACCTTGGGAGTGAAGTCGAAGCGGCCGGACAGCGCACCGGACGTGGTCGCACCGAAATCGCTGTAGTCCTCGTGGCGCAGCGCCAGTGAAGCGGAGAAGCGTTCGCTGAGGGACGCCTCCAGATTGAGATATTCGGCCAGGTTGTGACGGCTCCAGCGGCCTGCGGTCACGCCGTTGAGGCTGCCACCGCTGCCGTATTGGCTGTAGATATCTCCCTGTTTCACCCGATATTCCTGCCGGGTGTATTCCACGCCGGTGGCCAGCGTCAACGGCCCGGCCAGCCACGACACCGCGAAATCCCGGCTCAGGTCGAGATTGGCCACGTCCTGGACATTGCGGTAGTTCGCACCCTGGTTGTAGAACGGGGTCCAGCCGTAGTCGGCGTAATAATCGGCATTGACCATGCGATAGCGCTGGTCGTATTCGCTCTGGCCGTGATTGAACGACACGTCGTAGTACCAACCGCCGGCCAGCGCGCCGCGCACGCCCAGCACCGCCGAGACGTCACGCACGATCGGCAGACCCATCGGCAGGTAGCCGTCCGGGTAGATCTCCTTGATGTTGTTGGAGGCGTTGGCGGCGCGGAACACCAAAGCGGTTTCGTAGCGCCCGCGTCGGTACAGCGCGTTGCCGTACAGCTCGCCGCTATCGCTGAAGACGTAGTTGCCGGCCAGCGACACCTTGCGCGAAGCCACGTCCGGATCGCCCCGGCGCGCGGCGTAGCTGCCCCAGGCGGCGCTGCCGACCGCGTTGCTGCCGTAGTAGCGGCCGGAACGGTTGCTCCAATCGTTGTTCTCCAGCTCGGCGCTCAGGTGCAGCCCGCCATGCTCGCCGAAGGCGATGCCGGCATCGCCGGCCAACTGCCGGTGCAGGCCGTCGCCTTCGCTGTAGCCGCCGTATTTGTAGCCAGCGCTTCCGCCTTCGTGGCCCTTCTTCAGGATCACGTTGATCACGCCGCCGATTGCGTCGGAGCCATAGCGTGCCGAGGCGCCGTCACGCAGCACCTCGATCCGGGCGATCGCACTGATCGGGATCGCGTTGAGGTCGGTCGGGTTGGAGCCACGGCCGATTGCCCCGCCCATGTTGAGCAAGGCACCGGTATGACGGCGCTTGCCGTCCACCAGCACCAGCACCTGATCGGGCGAGAGCCCGCGCAACGTGACCGGTCGCACCACTTCGGCGCCGCTGATGGTCACCGGCTGCGGAAAGCTGATCGACGGCACCAACCGCGCCAGCGCCGAGGCGAATTCGGTGGTACCGAGGTGCTGCAATTGCTCGGAGGTGATCACATCGATAGGCTGCAGCGAACTGCTCACCGTGCGCTCGGCGCGGGTGCCTGTGACGATCACGGTATCCAGGGTGCCGGCCCTGTTGTCCGTCGGCGCCGTCTGCTGGGCATGCGCCTGCAGCGACAGCGCGGCGACGGCCGCCCACAGCGAGGTCTTGAGGATCATCAGGTAGCTTCAAGAATGAGGGATGAATCGACCCCAGCCTATTCAGCTACCTGATCAAATGAGAATACCCAAATGCCATCAATACATAACTGTTGCTCATCAAAACCCGGCCGCGCGCTATGCCGATGGGATCACCGGCATAGCGCGGAGGGGCGTCAGTTCACCACGCGGCAGAACACCGCCTTGAGGTAACGCGATTCCTGCACATGCGCCATGAACGGATGGTCCGGACCGGCGCCGGCCACCTTCAGGATCTGGATGGTGCGACCGGAGAAATACGAAGCGCGCCGCAGCATGTCCAGGAACTCCTGCTCGGCCACCAGCCCGGTGCACGAGAACGTGGCGAACAGGCCACCGGGCTTGACCACGCCCAGCGCGAGCTTGTTCATGTCCAGGTACTTCTTCAATGCCGGGATCACCTGCTCACTATCACGGGTCATCTTGGCCGGGTCCAGGATCACCACGTCGTACTGCTCGCCGCGATTGGCGGCATCGCGCAACCACGGGAAGATGTCGGCCTGCACGAACTTGGGGCGCACGTTGTTGAGCTTGGCGTTGCCCTTGGCAATGGCGATCACGTCCTGGTCGATATCCACGCCCAGAACCTCGGCGGCGCCGCGTGCAGCGGCGTACACGGCAAAGCCGCCGGTGTTGCAGCACAGGTCGAGCACGCTCTTGCCTTCGACCTGCTGGCTCAGCCACTGCCGGTTCTCGCGCTGGTCGGCGAAGAACCCGGTCTTGTGCGCACCGGCAGGATCGGCACGGAAGCGGATCCCGTACTCGGTGATCACCGACGCCTCGGTGGTGGTGTTGCCATGGAAATCGAAACTCTCCTGCTTCTGCACATGTTCGTCGGCAAAGCTGTGGAAGCGGCAGCCAGGGAACTGCTCGCGCAACGCTTCGTAGATCCATTCGCGATGACGGAACATGCCGGCGGCGAAGAACTCCACCACCACCAGGTCGCCATAGCGGTCCACTACCAGTCCGGACAGGCCATCGCCCTCGGCGTGCACCACGCGCCAGGCATCGGACACCTGGTCCAGCTTTAGCCAGTCGCGGCGCAGCGACACTGCAGCGGCGATCTTGCGCGAGAACCAGCCCGCATCCACCGGTACCGCCTGGTCGGTCTCCAGGATGCGCACGGCAATACGTGAGTGCCCGTTGTAGAAGCCACGGCCGATCCACTCGCCGTCCACGCCGACCACATCGACGATGCTGCCCGGCTTGGGCTTGGCCGTGGGCTTTTCCACCAGCTTCTGAAAGATCCAAGGGTGGCTGGAGCGCCAGGCGTTCTTGAGGCGTACGACGGAAGAAGGAATATTCATCGCCCTATTCTAATGGGCGGCAGCGGCCACCGCCCTGCCCGGTTTGACGCCCCGTTGCCCGGGCCGCAGAATGGCCCACAGAAGGGGAGTAGCTCCCAATGTTGTCGCCGTCAATTCGAGCCCGCGCCTGTCCCGGCGGCTCCGGTGCAACGGCAATCGGCCCAAGCCATCCGCGGCCGGTTGCGAGCAAGACCTTCGCCGCCCAGGCGAAGGCCCGTCACCCGGAATCCACTTGTTTCCGTGTAACCAAAGCCTCAGCCCTGCGGCTTCGATGCGCTCTTACTGTTAACGGGAAATCTCATGCAAACGATTGGTAATGTCTGGTTGTGGGGCGCCTTCGCAGTCGTCGTGATCGTCGCGCTGCTGGCCGACCTGGTGCTGATGCGCCACGGCGGACCGCACAAGGTCACCTTCAGGGAAGCGCTTTGGTGGAGCCTGGGCTGGGTGGCGCTGGCGTTGCTGTTCAACGCCGGGCTGTGGTGGTACCTGCGTGAAGCCATCGATGTGGCCAGCGGCAATCGTATCGGGCTGGAGTTCCTCACCGGCTATCTGGTGGAGAAATCGCTGGCGGTCGACAACATCTTCGTGTTCCTGATGGTGATGGGCTACTTCGCAGTGCCGGAGGAACAGCGCCAGCGCGTGCTGATCATCGGCGTGCTCGGTGCGATTGTGCTGCGCGCGATCATGATCTTCGCCGGCTCGGTACTGCTGACCCGGTTCCATTGGCTGCTCTACGTGTTCGGCGCATTCCTGCTGCTGACCGGCATCAAGATGTGGTTCTCCGCCGGGCAGGAGCCGGACCTGGAAGCGAATCCGGTACTGCGCTGGATGCGACGCCATCTGCGGCTGGCGCCGCAGTACGCCGGCAACGCGCTGAGCGTGGTGCGCGACGGCAAGCGCTGGTTCTCGCCGTTGTTCGTGGTGCTGATCCTGATCGCTGTGACCGACGTGATCTTCGCCGTGGACAGCATCCCGGCGATCTTCGCGATCACCACCGACCCGTTCATCGTGCTGACCTCCAATGTGTTCGCGGTGCTGGGCCTGCGCGCGATGTTCTTCCTGCTGGCGGGCATGGCCGATCGCTTCCATCTGCTGCCCTACGGCCTGGCGGTGATCCTGGTATTCATCGGCATCAAGATGATCATCATCGACCTGTACAAGATCCCGGTGCTGGTCTCGCTGGCGACGGTGGCGGTGGTCCTGGCCGCGACCGTGACCCTGAGCCTGTTGCGCCCGGCCAAGCCGACGCATTATTGAATCGTCGGTGCCGGCGGCGATTGTCCCGCTGCCGGCACCACTGACTCCCGGCGGGCTCGCCTTGCAAAGCCCGGCGCCGGCGCCATTGCTTGAGCATGAACATTCCAGACCCGAACCTGCCGGCAACCGTGGATGCACAGGGCCGCTTCGATCGCCAGCGCGTGCTGCGCGCATTCAACGCCAGCCTGGGCGCGGTCCTGCTGCTGGTCGCCGTGTTCGCCAGCCAGGGCCTGTTCGATTATCGCTCGTGGAGCGTGGCACCCCATGA
>JAATFS010000208.1 GCA_015655035.1 Lysobacterales bacterium
GGTTTTCACCCAAGGAGCCTCCCATGAATTCGATTTCTCTCAAGGCCGCACTGACCGGCGTGCTGATGCTGTCGGCAACTGTCGGCGCCGCGCAGGCACAGGTGCCCCCGGCCCCGGCAGCCAGCGAAGCCACCGCCCCCTCGGCGCCGGCTACGGCACCGGCCGCAGGAGGAGCGCTGACCGGCCCGCAGGTGAAACAGCTGCTCGGCGAGAAAGGCTTCACCAAGGTGCACGACGTGAAATTCAAGGAAGGCCTGTGGAAGGCCCAGGCCCGTAGCGGCGACGGCCGTTCGTTGGACCTGCTGGTGGATCCGGCCAGCGGCCGCATCTATGGCGAACAGAAGACCTCGCGCCTCAGCGAGACCGATGTCCGCGCCGCCGTCTCGGCCGCCGGCTATTCGGATGCGCACGACATCGAGTTCGAAGACGGGCTGTGGAAGGCCCAGGCCGAGCACGTCTCCGGCAAGGATGTCGAGCTGCGCGTGGACCCCAATGATGGCCACGTACTCGGCGTACAGAACGACTGAACAAGCTCCCTGCTGCGGTCCCGCCTACCGGCGGGACCGCAGCAGGGAGGTCAGGGCGTGGTGGCAGGCTGCGCCGGCAACATACGATCACGCGCGGCCTTGAACGGATTGCCCGCATACCAGTTGGGCCATGTGTCCGAAGCGGCAAGCGTCTTGCCTACGTCGTACACCGCCTGCACGTCCTCGACCGTGCCGTCGAGTTTCCAGGTCGCCGGATCGTACTCGTCGCTGGGCGCGTGATAGTGCTCGCGCCCATAGTCCTCGGCGGCCTTGCGTCCAGCGGCGGTGCCGCCCTCGCGCAGGTCTTCGCCGCCATCGGCATACAACGCCGGAACGCCGGCCTTGGCAAAATTGAAGTGATCCGAGCGGAAGTAGGAACCATTCTGCGGCGCTGCCTCGCCATGCAGTACCCGATCCTGCTTGGCCGCGATCGGCTTGAGGATATCTTCCAGTTCGGAACTGCCAGAGCCGACCACGGTGATGTCCTTGGCGCGGCCGGCGACCGACATCGCATCGAGGTTGATCACGCCAGCGATCTTGTCCAGCGGGAAGCTGGGGTGGGCCACGTAGTACTGCGAACCTAGCAGCCCCGATTCCTCCAGGGTCACCGCCAGGAACACCACCGAGCGCTCCGGCTTGGGCTGCTGGTGCGCGAACGCCTCGGCGATCTCCAGGATGCCGGCCACGCCGGTCGCGTTGTCCACCGCACCGTTGTAGATGTTGTCGCCGGCTTCGTCGGCATGTTTGCCCAGGTGATCCCAGTGCGCCATGTACAGCACCGCCTCGTCGGCACGCCGGCTGCCCGGCAGCACACCGACCACGTTGCGCGACTGTTTCTGGGCGATGCTGCTCTTCAGATCCACCGACCACTTGGCCTTCAGCGGCACCGGCTTGAAGCCGCGCTTGCTGGCGTCCTTGTAGGCCTGCCCCAGGTCCAGGCCAGCATCGGCGAACAGCTGCTTGGCGGTTTCGGCGGTGATCCAGCCCTGCACCGGCAGGCGCGGCGCCGGGTCGTCACTCGCCGGCAAGTCGTACTGTGCACCGGACCAGGAGTTCTTCACCACGTCCCAGCCATAGCTGGCCCCCGGCGTGTCGTGCACGATCAACGCTGCTGCCGCGCCCTTGCGTGCGGCTTCCTCGAACTTGTACGTCCAGCGCCCGTAATAGGTCATGCGCTTGCCGTCAAACAGCTTGGCATCTTCGGTATGGAAGCCGGGGTCGTTGACGAACATCACCACCGTCTTGCCCATCCAGTCCTGCCCGGCGTAGTCGTTCCACTTCTGCTCCGGCGCATCCACGCCATAGCCCACGAACACCAGCTCGCTTTTGTCGACCTTCACCTCGGGCTGGCCGGTACGGGTGCCGACCACGATGTCGGTGCCGAACTTCAGCGCGCGCGTGCCGCTGGCAGATTCGAGCCGGGGCGTGGTGCCCGCATCGGCGGTGGTCTCCACCATCGGCACGTCCTGGAACCAGCTGTCGCCGTTGCCCGGCTGCAGGCCGATGCGCTGCATCTGGTCACGGATGTAGTTGACGGTCTTTTCTTCGCCCGCAGTTCCGGGGCCACGGCCTTCGAACGCATCCGAGGCCAGGGTCTTGACCAGTTCGCCCAGGTCATCCTGGGTGATGTCGGGAGAGAACGCATGTTCGCTTGCCGGCACCTCAGCCGTGGCCGCAGCAGCGGGCTCCGGCGCGGCCGGCGCGGGGGCCGGTTCGCGTTTGCACGCGGCCAGCGCGGCCGTTGCGGTCAGACACAACAATATTTTGCGAAGCATCGACGTCCCTCAGAGCGAGAAGTCATCGATTCTAGAACGTGTCGGCCCTGAAGCGGGGGACGCGCGCCGATATAGCCATTGGGCGCGGCTCAGTCCTGCGGCGCGACGTCGCTATCGAACGGCCGGGGCGTCGCGCCGCTGACCGCGCCGATCCGCGCGCTGCGATGCACGTACAGCGCAACCTCGCGTTCGAACCGCAGGCTCCCGTCCACCACCGCACGTGGCCCGATGACGACCCGTGGCTTGCGCGAAGGCTTGGACCAGAACCCGAAGGTGGACTTTTCGATCCGGATGTCGCCACCCACATGCGAATCCACGCCCACGGTGATGTCGCCGTTGACGGTCTCGATACCCTTGCCCAGCTGCGTGCCGATCAGGCCGATGCTGCCGTTGACGGTTTCCACGCCGCCGCTGACCTGGCTGCCACGCTCCACCAGCACACTACCGTTGACCGTTTCGATGTCGCCGGACACCACGGTGCCGGCGCCAACGGTGACCCCGCCATTGACGGTGGAAATTCCACCGGTGCTGGCCCGGGCCCCGATCTCGATGCCGCCATTGACGCTTTCCACATCGCCGGTCCGGGTACGGTCTCCGACGCTGACACCGCCGTTGACCGTCTCCAGGTCGCCATACTGCCTGCCGGCATCGGCGCTGATATGGCCATTGACCTTGCTGATGCCTTCATCCGCCCACACTGGTCCGCTGATCAGGACCATACCCAATACCACTACCAGATGAATGCGCCTCATGGATGAGCCTCCCTTCGCCTTGGTGCGTGGCGGCGATCACACCATGCTTGGCTACAATTCGCATCTGCCTGAAGTCACTGGATCTTTCCGCTTGCGCGCTCCCGCCCCTGTCACGGCCCCCTGTCCCACGCCCTTGGCGACCGCCGATCGTCGGCGCCGCTGGGTCCTGTCATGGGCCGCTGCGGTAGGTCTGGTGCTGGCGGCGGGCTGCGTGGACAACGCGCTGGCGCAGAGCCAGCGCGAGGCCGAACGCAAGTTGCAGCAGATGCGCAACGAGTTGAAGAACGTCGGCCAGGAACGCCGCAAGATCGAGAGCCAACGCGGCGATGCCTCGCGCAAGCTGCGAGACGCCGACGAAAAGGTCGCCAAGACCTCGCGCGCATTGAGCCAGACCGAGAGCGCATTGCAGCAACAGCAGCAGGCGCTGGGCAAGCTGCAACAACAGCGCGAGCAGATGCGGCAGGGCCTGGCCAAGCAGCGCGCGCAATTGACCGACCTGCTGCGCGCCGCCTACCAGGTGGGTGGCAATGCGCCATTGAAGCTGCTGCTGTCGCAGGACACGGTCGCCGACGCCAACCGCATGCTGACCTATCACCGCTACGTGCAGAACCGGCGCGCACACGAAATCCAGGCATTGACCCAGCAGCTACAGGCGCTGGAACGGGTCGAGAAGGACATCGTCGACCGCCGCCAGGCGCTGGACCAGACCCGCCAGCAACAGAAAAACCAGGCCAGTGCGTTGCAACGGGACCGCCAGCAGCAGGCCGCGACCGTGGCCGAGCTGGACTCCCACTATCGCGAGCGCAGCGAGCGCGAGAAGGCGCTGGGCCAGGATGCCAAATCACTGGAGCGGCTACTGGCGAACCTGCGCGCGGCGGCGGCCAAGGCCGCCGCCGAACGCCGTGCCGCCGCCAAGCGCGAAGCTGCCGAGGCAGCGGCCCAGGCCCGACGCGGGGGCAGCCGCAAGCCAGGCAAGGCACCGCCCAAGGTGGTTGCCAATGCACCGGCGCCGAAGGTCGGTGGCCTGAGCTGGCCGGTATCGGGCAACCTGCTGGCACGCTTCGGCGGCACCTTGCCCGATGGGCACGCCAGCAAAGGCGTGCTGATTGGCGCGCCGGTCGGCACCCCCATCAGCGCCGTCGCCGACGGCACCGTGGTGTTCTCCGACTGGATGACCGGCTACGGCATGATCCTGATCGTGGATCACGGCAACGGCTACATGAGCCTGTATGCACA
>JAATFS010000393.1 GCA_015655035.1 Lysobacterales bacterium
GCAATTCGCGCGATGCGGTGGTGCGCAGATGTGCGGCCAGCGCCTCCAGGCCGGCGGCCAGTTCGGGATCGAGATTGCGTGCGAACCAGCCGCCGAGCCGGGCGATGCGCAGTGATGCAGGGTCGCATGGCGGCAGCGGGGTCGCGGCCATCGCCTGATGCACGGCCTGCAGGTCGGCGACCGAGGTGGCGAACGGACCGGCCACGTCGAAGGCATCCACGAATGGGAACACGCCCCCCAGCGGCAGGCTGCCGTGGCTGGGGCGCAGGCCGTAGATGCCGCATAGCGCGGCCGGCACGCGGATCGAGCCGTTGGTGTCCGAGCCGAGTGCGAACGGCACCAGCCCCGCCGCCACCGCCGCCGCCGAGCCGCCCGATGAGCCGCCGGCCAGGCGCTCCGGGTCATGCGGGTTGCGGGTAGTGCCGTAGTGGGCGTTGACGGTGGCAAAGCCGTAGGCGAATTCGTCCATGTTGGCGGTGCCGAGCAGTAGCGCGCCAGCCGCGCTCAGGCGCTGGATCAGGACTGCATCGTCGGAGGCGGGTGCGGCATCGGCGCGGATCGCGGCGCCTGCGGTAGTGGGCAGGCCGGCGACGTCGAACAGGTCCTTGACCACGAACGGTACGCCGGCCAGGGCGCCGCCGCCGTGGCCGCTTTCGATCGCGGCGTGTACGCGGAGGGCATCGGCGTGGGCGCGCTCGGGCAGGGTGCGGGTGAGCGCCGCCAGCGTCGGGTTGGCGGCGGCGATGCGCGCCAGGGCGGTGTCGGCGTGGTGCCGGGCCTGGCCGGGGGAGGCCCGGGTGGCGGCAGCCAGCGCGGCGATCTGGCCGGGGCCTTGGCTGGGGATGGATCGGCAGGGCGTGACGAATGCTTGCAGCAGTTGGGCGTAGCCGGTGAGCAGGTCCGTGTTGCGCTGGATGCCGGGGAGATAGTGGGCTGGGATCTGCATGGAGGGGTCTCTGGATACTCGGGAACCGATACGTGCTGCGATGCTTTGCGAGGGCGCCGAAAAAAGAAGTAAGCCAGTGCAAGTCAGCACCGCGACTGCAACGGGCTACTCGCCTTTTAACGGGGGCAGCGGCAGACCTACGGAGGGCGGGTGGGCGGCGGTCAGGCGGTCGATCAGGAGTTGTTCCAGGGCGGCGACATCGACGTCGAGGACGACGGTCTGGGCCTGTTCGCCCAGGCCGGGTTGGTAGCCGGGTGCCCAGGAAAGTATGTCGCCGTAGCCGGCGCCGAATTCGATGTTGGTGTCGAGGTAAAGCGTGTCGGTGAGGGTGGCCAGTTCCGGGCGCAGCCATATGGCGGTGGCCAGTTCGTCCCACATCGGAAAGCCGGGTTCACGACGGCGCAGGGCGTGGCCCAGGGGGGTATCGGCGGCGCCGATGCGCGCTACCAGCGCCGGTGTCAGCTCGGTAGCGGTGGACGGATCGACCGGCACCATCACGATCTTCTGCCACGGTGCGCGCATCACGATGCGTGCGGCTTCCGGATCCCAGCGGATGTTGAACTCGCGCCGTGGGGTGTGCACGAATTCGCGTGCGAACTGGTGTGCGCTGACACTGTCCAGGCGACGGCGCGGGTTGAGGCTGCCGCCCATGTAGACCAGTTCCTTGGCCAGGCGGGCGAACTGCGGGTCCAGTGACTGTGCCAGGGCCAAATTGGTCAACGGGCCGGTGGCGATGATGCTGACTTCGCCCGGGTACTGACGGACCATGCGGATCATGAACAGCGCGGCGTGCTCGTCGGATGCGCGGACCACGCTGGGGTTGCCCAGCGCCAGGTCGGGCACGACATCGTGCGCGTGATAGCGCGGCGAGCTTTGCACGGTGTCGTTGTCTACCCATTGCCGGGTCCAGGCGCCTTTCCACACCAGTTTGCCGTGCAGGGCTTCCCAGCGTTCGGTGGCGGCTTCGGAGTTGAGCAAGGGGAATACCGGACCGGGCAGTACCGGGATGTCGGGTCGGCCGGCCAGTTCCAGCAGGCGACAGGTATGAGCGAGGCACTCGTCGCGCCAGAGGTTGCCGCTGACCACGGAGATGCCGAGGACTTCGACCTCCGGCGATTGCAGCAACAGCAGTTGGGCGGGGGTGAAGCCGTCGATGTCGTCTTCGAGGATGACGCGACGGGGTGGGGTATTGGGGGAGGGCATGGGCTGCGATCAAGTCCGTTTTTGTTTCAGCTTACGACGAAGCGTCGGCGCGGGCATCGGCCGCTATATGCATCGCCACGCCCGGCTTCTCCGCGTGCGGGACAAGGACGCGCGCAGCGGCGGATGAGAGCCGCTGCGCACTTCCAAACCGCCGCCGCCGCGATCGGCGCGGCGGCGGTCGTGGGTCACAGGTCGAACGATGCGCCTGCGGTAATCATGACGGTGCGGTCCTGCAACAACTGGTAGGTAGCGGTGGTTGCGGTGCCGGAGGTGGTGGCGGAGTACGTCAATGCCTTGCGGTTGCCGAGGTTGTACAGGTTGACCTTGAGGTAGGGCTTCTTCAGCCAGCCGGCATCGGCGAAGTTCCAGCCGCCGTTTAGGTTGACCACGGCAAAACCGCCGCTCTTCTCGGTGTTGAGGAAGGTGCCCCAGATCGAGCTCTGCACATTGGTGCTCAGGCTGGCCCAGAACGGACCCTGGTTGAAGTTCAGCGCTGCGTAGCCGGCGTGCTTGGGCACGTTGATCAAGGTGTTGCCGTCAGTGCCGTAGGTGACGCCGCCGACCAGCAGGTCGTCCTTCATCTTGGCCTGGGTGTAGGCGTAGGACGCGTAGGCGGACCAATGATCGTCGAAGGTGTAGCTCAGTTCGCCGTTGACGCCGCGCATGTCGACATTGCCCAGTGCGATATAGACCGGGGCGAAGGTGGCTGGATCGGTGCCGCTGAACTGCTTGTTCTTGAACTTGCTGGCGTAGGCGTCGATCACGGCGCTAACTTTGTCGCCGTAGAAACGCCAGCCTAGGTCGAGCGTCCACGCCGACTCGGGTTCGGCCTGATCCAGCGAGGTGGATTTGCCGGTGGCGGCGGCATAGGCCTCGTTGTAGAACGCGTTCAACGCGGCGTTGTTGATCGGTGCGCGGTAGGACTGGCCGATACCCAGGTAGAACTGGTTCTTGTCATCGAGCTGGAACTTGACGCCGGCGTTGGGCGTGAACTTCTGGTACTTGCTGCTGCCGCTGGCATACAGCTCGCCGGCGGTGGCGCTGCTGCTGCTGAGCGCGTAGCCGGAGCCGGGACGGTTGTAGTACCAGCCCTTGCGCTCGACCTGGGTCCAGGCGCCGCCGACGGTCACGGTCCACTGGTCGTTGGGCGTCCAGGTGTTGGTCGCGAACAGGCGCTTGGTGTCGCTGACCGAGTAGCTGCGGTAGTCGTACAACGGGTTGCCGTTGGCGAAGTTCAGCAGGTAGCGGTTCTTGTGGCCCCATAGGTCGGCGGCGTTGCCGTCCGGATCGACCATGCTGTAGACGTGCGCCTGCTGCTGGCGCGGACGCTCGTACAACAGGCCGTATTCCAGGCTGTCGTTGAGGCCGAAGTCCTGCTTGAACTTGATGTGGATGCCGGGGCGGTAGGTATCGGAGGTATAGAACTGGTACACCGGCACCGCGGGATTGTTGCTGAGGCCGTCGGCGTTGAGATCGGCGCCGGCGGCCAGGCCGCTGGTCTCGCTCAGCGTGGTGCCGCTGCCGCCACCGCCGTAGCCGTAGACGAAGTACGGCACCACCGACAGGTGCAGGCTGTCGCTGAGGGTGAACTCGCCATCCAGGCTGACGATGGCGCTGGTGAACGGGTTGGTCTGCAGGCCGGCGTAGTTGCCCGGTGCGCTGGGGTCGTACTGGTTGCTGTAGCCGTAGTCGTAGCCGTTCTGCGCCAGCTGCGCCTTGCTCAGTGCGCGGTAGTTGTTCTTGAACTCGCGGTTGTATTGCAGCGAGGCGGTGACCGAATTGGCATCGTCGATGGTCCACACCGACTTGGCGTCGACCTTGGTCACCTTCGACTCGCCGGCACCGCGCCACAGGTCGGTTTCGTTGTGCGAATACGAGATCCACGAACGCACCGGACCCAGGTCGCCGGTGTTGTAGCGGATGAAGGTGCGGTTGTAGCTGTTGCTGCCGCCGCTCTGGCTGATGTCGATCTTGGCGTCCTTGGTCGGATCGACCGTGACCCAGGCGATATTGCCGCCGGCTGCGCCGACCACCGGCGAGGTCACGCTCGGGTAGCCTTGTTCGACGGTGATGTCGCCCATGTTCTCGGTGTCGCCGTATTCGGTGGCGTAGATCTTGTAGTTGCCCGAGTCGTTGATCGGCACGCCGTTGACGGTGACGCCGACCTCGTCGGCCGGATAGCCGCGCACGGTGAAGTTGCCGTCGTTGAGGCCGGTGACGTCGTTGGTGGCCGAGATCGCGCCGGGGATCGAGCTCAGCATCTGGGTGAAGTTGGCGCCCGGCGAGGCCTTGAGAATCGCTTCGCGGCCGATGGTGGAGACCGCCTTGGGCGCGACCTGGACCTGCATGTTGCCGCCGCCCAGCGACAGCGACTGGCCGGTCACCGAGACCGCGTCCAGCTGCTGCACGGCGCGTTTGGTGGCATTGGAATTGGTGGTGTTGGACGTGCTGGTGACGCTGTTGCCGGTCCGCGCGGTGGCGCTGTTGTCGGACTGGGATTGGGCAAGGACGTGTGTCGGTAGACACAGGACGCTATAGACGGCCAGGGCCAGGGTGCTCTTTTTCATGTGGGATGCCTGAGTGAGGAAAGGACTGCCTGATGAAACGAAGTGAGGTCCGCATTGCCGGTGCGAGACCGGGGCGGTGTGGTCGAGGGCGGTCCAGCCCCGTGGTACCCGACTTCCTTGCTGGCGTTTTCTGCTGGTTGAGTGAATGCGATGGCTGGATAGGTCGTGGGCAGGTGCGTCATTGGCCGGGAGGCTGCGTGCGATAACGCGGCCAGTGCGCCAGGATCTCGTGCACCACCGGTGCGCCGACGCGGTAGTTGGCTTCGTAGGCGGCGACCTGGCCGGGCGTCTCGTCGCCGATGGTCGCCAGCGGGTCCACGCCCGGCGGCGGCATCGACGGATTGCTGGCGGTGCGCAGCACCAGCACGCGCTGCGGATCGACCAGGCCCATCCGGGCGTAGCGTTCGATCCGCTCGGCGGCGTTCTGGCTTTCCATGTTGGTCATCGCGAACTGGCCCTGGCCGCCGGTCCACAGCTTCACCCAGTCTTCGGCCCACTGGTTGCGCATGGAGCCATGCCAATAGCGCTTGGAACCCAGGGTTTCGCCGAGCAGCACGCGCGGCGGCTTTTGCGCGTTGGGAAAGCCGGACCAGGACTTGCGCTGCGCGGCCAGCGCGGGCGTATCGGGAATCGGCACCTTGTGGGTGAGCTGGTAGGCCCACTGCACCAGCGCCGGATTGAGCCGCCAGGCCATGCCCAGTTCCTCGGCACTCTCCACGCTGCCGAAGCCGTTGGGATCGCTGGGCAGCGTGTTGGGTTTCATCGCTCCGATCGCGAACAGGCCATAGGGCCAGTCCTTCGGGGTCTGGCGGTCGTCGAACTCGCGCAGCGCGTCGGCATTGACCACCCAGCGTGCCCACGCCGCACTGCCGACCGACGCCACATTCGGATTGCCACCGGAGATGCCGGTGAACAGCCAATAGGTCCGGCTGAGATCGAAGCGTGGGTCCAGCACGAACGCGTCCATGTCTTGCAGCAGCAGGCCGTACAGCCCTTGCGTATTGCGACGTATGCCGCGCTCGGCACCGCGCACCGCGATGCGTTCGTCCAGGTGCTCGCGTTCCACCCAGAGCTGGTACTCGCCCGGCTTGTCGCCGCTGTCCTGGCCATTCTCGAAGTTGGCCACCACCACCATCGCTACCGGGATCTTGCTGGCCGGCTCTGGCGCGGGTGGCGGCACCGCCGCAGAAGCGGCCACCGGCAGCAACAGAACCAACAACAGGCGGGACAGGGACAAACACGGCATGACGGACGTTCCTTGGGGGGAGAAAGGCGCTACCTGGGCACGACGGGAGGAAGCGGCGCACCGAGTGCGCGCGGTTGCGGCCGGTTGAGCAGTTCGATCAACAGTTTCTCGACACCGGCGACATCGACCGCGCGCACCACTTGCTCGGGTTGTTCGTCCAGCTCGGGCTGGTAGCCCGGCGCCCACGACAGGATGTCGCCGTAACCGGGGCCGAACTCGGTGTTGGTGTCCACGTACAGGGTTTCGGCGTGGCGGATCAGGGTCGGGTCCAGCCAGACCGCCGAGGCCAGTTCGTCCCACATCGGGAAGCCGGGCTCGCGACCGCGCAGCGCATGGCCGATGGGGGTGTCGGCTGCGCTCATGCGCGCCAGCAGCTCAGGCGTCAGCTCGGTGGCGGTCGAGGGATCGACCGGCACCATCACGATCTTCTTCCACGGCGCGCGCATCACGATGCTGGCCGCTTCCGGGTCCCAGCGGATGTTGAACTCGCGGCGCGGCGAGTTGGAGAATTCGCGCGCGAACTGCCGTGCCGACACACTGTCGCGCTGCTGTTGCGGATTGAGGCTGCCGCCCATGTAGACCAGTTCCTTGGCCAGGCCGGCGAACTGCGGATCCAATCGTTGCGCCAGCGCCAGGTTGGTCAATGGACCGGTGGCGATGATGCTGACCTGGCCCGGGTACTGCCGCACCATGCGGATCATGAACATCGCCGCCGGCTCGGTGGAGGCCTTGACCACGCTCGGATTGCCCAGCGCCAGGTTGGGTACCACGTCAACGGCGTGGTAGCGCGGCGGGCTCTGCTGGGTGTCCTCCACCCATTGCCGCGTCCACGCGCCCTTCCATACCAGCTTGCCGTACAGCGCTTCCCAACGTTCGGTCGCCGCCTCGGAATTGAGCAGCGGATAGACCGCGCCCGGCAGTACCGGAATCTCGCCATGGCCGGCGATTTCCAGCATGCGCCGCGCGTGCGCCATGCCGGCGTCGTGCCAGATGTTGCCGCTGACCATCGAGACGCCCAGCACCTTGACGTCGGCGGCCTGCAACAGCGCCACCTGGGCCGGATTGAAGTTGTCGATGTCGTCGTCGAGGATCACCAGCCGTGGCGGGGCGGCCAGTGCGGGCAGTGACAGCGCGCATAGCAGCACGCATCCCAGCAGGTGGCGCAGCCTTCGTGTCGTCGTGATCATGGCGCGTGCGCCAGTGCGTCGCGCTCGAACCGCGCGAGCTCGCCTTCCAGCTGCCATTGCAACTGCGCCTTGGCGCTGCGCGCCAGCCACGCCTGGCAACCGGCATCGGCCTGCGGCGCCTTCGCCAGCGAGCCCGCGCAGGCCGGTGCCAGCGTGCCGGGGTCGCCCGACCACAGGCTTTCACCGGAGACGAAGGCGTAGCGCAGGCCATTGCGAGCGATGCGCTTGAGCGCCAGGTAGTCCAGGCCCTGTTCCTGGACCGCGCGCTGGTATTCGTGGGTCAGGTCGATACGCGAGACACCTTCGTCGTCGGTGGACAGCACCACCGGCACGCC
>JAATFS010000015.1 GCA_015655035.1 Lysobacterales bacterium
CCACGCTGCACTACCTGGGCGAGGATCCGAACAGCACCGATCCAAAGGTGATCGCGAAGGCAGCCGCCACGCTCAAGCAGATCCGGCCCTACATCCAGAACTTCCATTCCTCGCAGTACATCGATGCGCTGGCCAAGGGCAGCACTTGCCTGGTGGTGGGGTGGTCCGGCGATATCCTGCAAGCGCGCGACCGCGCCAACGAGGCCGGCAACGGTGTGCATATCGCCTACTCGATCCCCAAGGAGGGCGCATTGCAGTTCTTCGACATGCTGGCCATTCCCAAGGACGCGAAACATCCGGAGGCGGCCTACCAGTTCATCGACTACCTGCTGCGTCCGGAGGTGGCGGCGGCCAATACCAACTTCGTCAGCTATCCCAACCCGGTACCGGCATCGAAAGCGCTGGTCGATGCTGCGATCCGCGACGACCAGACCATCTATCCGCCGCCGGAAGTGATGCGCAAGCTGTTTGGCCTGGCGGTGATGCCGGCTGAGGTCGATCGCCAGTACACCCGGCTGTGGACGGAGTTGAAGACCGGACGTTGAGAGTGCGCCGCCGGCTCGCCGATCGGTTCAGATCTCGCAGGACCGGTCTGGCCGGCGGCGGCAGCCGCTTCTGAATACGCGCTTGATCGCGCTTCACACGAGCGGTGCATCGCGTTGGCTAGCATCCTAGGATATCTGCGCATTATCCGGGTCCGCGCACACCGGCGATCCGTATTTCCCGAAGCCGTGTAGAGGAGCCCGCCGTTGAGCGAGCACAACGATGATCAGTCCAATTCTCCGCGCCCTGATGCAGGGCAGCAGAAACCGCAGCAGCCGGCCACGCCTTCGCCGCTGAGCAATCCCAAGGTCAAATGGACGCTGCTGATCAGCGGCGTGCTGGTCGCGGTCGCCTTGTTGATCTGGCTGGGCTATTACCTGCTGGTGGGCCGCTATCTGCAGGAGACCAACAATGCCTATCTGCAGGCAGATTCAGTGGCGGTCGCGCCACGGGTCAACGGCTATGTGACCGCCGTCCACGTGCACGACAACCAGATCGTGGAAGCCGGCCAGCCGTTGCTGCAGATCGATGGGCGTACCTACACCGCAACCTTGCAGCAGGCGCAGGCCGCCGTGGCCGCGCGTGAGGCCGACATTGCCGCTGCCCAGGCCAACGTGCAGTCGCAGCATGCTTCGCTGGCGCAGGCACGGACCCAGGTCAGCTCGGCTGCCGCCAGCTTGCGCTTTGCCCGGGCGGAGGTGGCGCGCTTCGCGCCGCTGGCCGCGTCCGGTGCGGATACCCACGAGCACCAGGAAAGCCTCAGCCATGACCTGGAACGCGCCAAGGCGCAATACGACGCCGCGCGTGCCCAGGTCGATGCGGCCCAAAGCCAGATCACCGCGACCGGTGCGCAGTTGCAGCAGGCCCAGGCCGGATTGAAACAGGCCCAGGCCGATGCCGATCAGGCTGCCGTGGCGGTCGAAGATACCGGCTTGACCAGTCGCATCCGCGGCCGTGTCGGCGACAAGACCGTGCAGGTCGGCCAGTTCCTGGGCGCCGGCACCCGCACCATGACCATCGTGCCCCTGGATGCGCTGTACCTGATCGCCAATTTCAAGGAGACCCAGGTCGGCCTGATGCGGCGCGGCCAGCCGGCGGAAATCGAGGTGGACGCATTGTCCGGGGTGAAGCTGCACGGCAAGGTCGAAAGCCTGGCGCCGGGCACCGGCTCGCAATTCGCGCTGCTGCCGCCGGAGAACGCCACCGGCAACTTCACCAAGGTCGTGCAGCGCGTGCCGGTGCGCATCCGCCTGCTGGTCGGCGATGAAGCGCGCAAGGTGCTGGTGCCGGGGATGTCGGCCGAGGTCACCATCGATACGCGCTCGGCCAAGGATGCCAAGGCCCGGGCCGAAGACGAATCCGACCAGCTCGAGGAGCGCAAGGAGCCGGCGCGATGAACATCGCCGCCGCCGCTGGCACGCAAGCCAGCGGTAGCGCCCGGAAGGGCGATGCGGGCGCGTGGCTGGCGGTCGCCGCCGGCATCATCGGCTCGTTCATGGCGACATTGGATATCTCCATCGTCAATGCCGCGCTGCCGACGATCCAGGGCGAAGTGGGCGCCAGCGGTACCGAGGGCACCTGGATATCTACCGCTTATCTGGTTGCCGAGATCGTGATGATCCCGTTGACCGGTTGGTTCGTGCGGACCTTGGGCCTGCGCAACTTCCTGCTGGTCTGTGCACTGATGTTCACCGCATTCTCGGTGGTGTGCGGCTTGTCGAGCACGCTGACGATGATGATCATCGGCCGCGTCGGCCAGGGACTGGCCGGCGGTGCGCTGATTCCCACCGCGTTGACCATCGTTGCCACGCGGTTGCCGCCGGCGCAGCAGACCACCGGCACCGCGCTTTTCGGCATGACCGTGATCATGGGGCCGGTCTTGGGGCCGCTGCTGGGCGGTTGGCTGACCGAGAACGTCAGCTGGCACTACGCCTTCTTCATCAATGTCCCCATCTGCGCCGGTCTGGTGGCGTTGCTGCTGCTCGGCCTGCCGCACGAAAAGGCCAACTGGCCGGGGTTGCTGGATGCCGATTGGCTTGGGATCTACGGCCTGGCAGCCGGACTGGGCGGCCTGACCGTGGTGCTGGAAGAAGGCCAGCGCGAGCGCTGGTTCGAATCCAGCGAAATCAACCTGCTCAGCCTGCTGTCCTTGACCGGCTTCATCGCGCTGCTCGTCGGGCAGTTCCGCAAGCGCGCGCCGGTGATCCGGCTGTCGTTGTTGCTGCAGCGCAGCTTCGGTGCGGTGTTCGTGATGGTGATGGCCGTGGGCATGATCCTGTTCGGCGTCATGTACATGATCCCGCAGTTCCTGGCGATGATTGCCGGCTACAACACCGAACAGGCCGGCTATGTACTGCTGCTGGCCGGCCTACCGACGCTGTTGTTGATGCCGATGATGCCCAAGCTGCTGGACACGGTGGACGTACGCATCCTGGTGATCGTCGGATTGTGCTGCTTCGCCGCCGCCTGCTTCGTCAACCTGTGGCTGAGCGCCGACACCGTGGGTACGCATTTCGTGGCTGGCCAGCTGTTGCAGGGATGCGGCCTGGCGTTTGCGATGATGGCACTCAACCAGGCGGCGATCTCGTCGGTGCCGGCAGAATTGGCGGGTGATGCGTCCGGTCTGTTCAATGCCGGGCGAAACCTCGGCGGATCGGTCGGGCTGGCGTTGATCTCCACCTTCCAGGAGCGGCGTATGAGCTTCCACACCGAGATGATAGGCAGCGCGGTCACCGCCAATTCGCCGCGTGCTCAGGAATACCTGCATGGGCTGACCGCACAGTTGCAGAGCAGCGGCGGCGGCGAAGCCGCGTTGCAGGCCGGCGCGCGGCTGGGACGGCTGGTGCAGCAGCAAGCGCTGGTGATGACGTATGGCGACCTGTTCTGGATTTTCGGTGTCATCGTGGTCTGTACGATCCCGTTGGCGTTCTTGCTCAAGCCGTTGCCGAAGGGGACCCACCTTGCAATGCACTGATTCAAACCGATTCCGAGCGACCGCGCTGGGCGCGGCATTGGCGGCGCTACTGCTGAGCGGTTGCGTGCTCGGGCCGGACTATGTCAAGCCGCCGGCAGTGGCTGAGGCGGCACAGCAGGCACCGACGCTGCATCGGGCCGGCGATGCCGGGGTCCGCCTGGCTACGCCGCTCAATCGCTGGTGGCAGGCGCTGAACGATCCGCAGTTGAACCAGTTGGTCGAGCAGGCGCTGGCGGACAGTCCCAACCTGCGTGCGGCCGAGGCGAGATTGCGCGCCAACCGCGCGCTGGCGCGGCAGCGCCGGGCCGAACGGCTGCCGCAGGTCGGCGCTACTGCGGCTTATGTGCATGCCAGGCCGCCCGGTTCCATCCAGGACAGCGTTGACGGCGCGGTCGAGGGTGCAGCGCAGGCGGTGCAGCAAAGCGGTGGCGAGCCGGCGGCGCAGCAGTTGCGGGATGGATTGGGCCGGATCGATCTGGACACCACGGAGTTGTACAACGCCGGCTTCGATGCCAGCTGGGAAATCGATCTGTTCGGCCGGCGCCGCCGTGCCGCCGAGCAGGCGCTGGCCGAGGCCGAGGCCTCGCAGGCGCAACTGGCCGATGCGCAGGTACAACTGGCTGCCGAAGTGGGGCAGGTCTACCTCAACTACCGTGGCCTGCAGGCGCGGCTGACGCTCGCCGAGGACAACCTGGACAGGGCGCGGCAGACCCTGGCATTGACCCAGCAGCGACGCGAGCGCGGCGCGGATTCCGACTTGCAGGTGGAGCGCGCCGCCACCCAGGTGCAGCAGCAGGAGGCGCAGCGGCTGCCGTTGCAGGCGCAGGCACAGGAGGCGCTGGACCAGTTGGCGCTAATGGTCGGGCGCGAGCCCGGCGCGCTGGATGCGCTGCTGGCCGCGCCGAAGCCGCTGCCTGCGCTGCCGGTGGAGATACCGGTCGATGATGCCGCGGCACTCATTCGGCGGCGTCCCGATGTGCGCCAGGCCGAGCGTGAACTGGCCGCCGCCAATGCCCAGATCGGCCAGGCGTTGTCGGCTTATTTCCCGCAGGTCACCTTGCTGGGCAGCCTGGGCATGGTCGCCACCTCGCCCGGCGATCTGAATTCGGATGCGTTGACCACGCTGGTGGCGCCCATGCTGCGCTGGTCGGTGTTCGACTTCGGTCGCGTCAAATCCCAGGTCGCACAGGCCCGCGCCGGTACCGACGCGCGCGCCGCAGCCTACGAAGGCAAGGTGCTGGCCGCGCTGCAGGATGCCAACGGGGCGTTGTCGCGGTTCGGCGCGGCGCGGCGCCAACGCGTGGTCGCGCAACAGGCCGAGGGTTCGGCCACGCGCTCGGCGACGTTGATGCAGCAGCGCCAGCAGGCGGGGGCGGCCTCGCTTATCGACGCACTCGACGTGCAGCGGCAACGCCTGTCTGCGCAAGACAACGCGATACAGGCGCAGGTACAGTTGCTGGTGAACTACGTGGCTTTGCAGAAAAGCCTGGGGTTGGGCTGGGGCGAGCCGAGCGCGCGTTAGTGCGGCCCGGCAGGCGCGGGGAGGGCGCCGCCACGGTCGTTGCGGGAAGTTTTGTCCGTTGCCGGCTGCACATGCCGCTGGCTTTTTGCAATCATGGGTCCAGGCGTCGGCGCGCTCGCGCGGTAATGCTCCCCGTGTAATCGAGAAGGTCCATGGCACAGATCGAGCCCAAGCTGGAACGCAATCCGGCACCGACCGTCGACAATGGCGCTTATCTGTCGATCGTCGAAGTACGCAAGGAATTCGATGGCTTCGTCGCGGTCGACGACGTCAGCCTGGATATCCGCCAGGGCGAGATATTCGCGTTGCTCGGCGGCTCGGGCAGCGGCAAATCCA
Organism: Lysobacterales bacterium; assembly: GCA_015655035.1. GTDB lineage: Bacteria > Pseudomonadota > Gammaproteobacteria > Xanthomonadales > Xanthomonadaceae > JAATFS01. Next base: position 5,376 of record JAATFS010000015.1, read on the forward strand.
CGCTGCTGCGTTGCCTGGGAGGCTTCGAGCAGCCGACCAAGGGCCGTATCACCCTCGACGGGCAACTGATGAACGACCTGCCACCCTACGAGCGGCCGATCAACATGATGTTCCAGTCCTACGCGCTGTTCCCGCATATGACGGTGGAGCAGAACATCGCCTTCGGCTTGAAGCAGGATGGCCTGTCCAAAAGCGCGATCGCCAAGCGCGTGGGCGAGATGCTCGAGCTGGTACAGCTGGGCAAGCTGGCCAAGCGCAAGCCACACCAGCTTTCCGGCGGACAGCAGCAGCGCGTGGCACTGGCGCGTTCGCTGGCCAAGGGGCCGAAGCTGCTGTTGCTGGACGAGCCGATGGGCGCGCTGGACAAGAAGCTGCGCTCGAAGATGCAGCTGGAGTTGGTCAACATCATCGAGACGTCCGGCGTGACCTGCGTAATGGTCACCCACGATCAGGAAGAGGCGATGACGATGGCCACCCGCGTCGCGCTGATGGACCAGGGCTGGATTCAGCAGGTTGGTACTCCGGACGAAATCTACGAGTCGCCGACCAGTCGCTTCGCGGCCGAGTTCATCGGCTCGATCAACAGCCTGGAAGGCAAGATCGACGAAGACCGGGCCGAGTACGTCACCATCCGCTCACCGGCGCTGGAGCAGGCGATCTATGTTGGCCACGGCATTTCCGGCTACGAGGGCCAGGACGTGGTGTTCGGCGTGCGCCCGGAGAAGGTGCAGATCAGCAAGAGCGAGCCGCATCAACCTCACAACAAGGCGCAGGGGCGGATCGAGGACATCGCCTATTTCGGTAGCCATTCGGTGTTCCATGTGCGCCTGCCCAGCGGCGCCAAGATCATGTCCAATTTCACCAACCAGCAGCGCTGGGCCAGCGAGGGCATGACCTGGGGCGACGAAGTCTGGGTGTCCTGGGACGACAATGCCGGCGTGGTGCTGGTGTCATGAGCCTGCGCAAGCTCAAACGATGGCTGCCCGGCGCGCGCTGGGGCGTGATCGTGCCGCCCTATCTGTGGATGCTGGTGTTCTTCGCGATCCCGTTCCTGATCGTGCTGAAGATATCCTTCGCGCGGTTGGCCATCGCGATGCCGCCGTATACGCCGATCCTGGAGTACGTGGACAACGCGTTCACGCTCAAGCTCAACCTCGGCAATTACCTGGCGTTGGTCACCGATAGCCAGTACGTGGCCGCCTACCTCAGCTCGATCAAGATCGCCGCGATCTCCACCGCGCTGGCGCTGTTGATCGGCTATCCGATGGCCTACGTGATCGCACGCCTGCCAGTGGCCTCGCGCAACCTGGCGATGATGCTGGTGGTGCTGCCGTCCTGGACCTCGTTCCTGATTCGCGTCTATGCCTGGATCGGCATCCTCGACAGCAATGGCGTGCTCAACAAGCTGTTATTGGCATTGGGATTGATCGATACCCCGCTGCAGATCCTGTACACGCCGATCGCCGCCTACATCGGCATCGTCTACTGCTACCTGCCGTTCATGGTACTGCCGTTGTATGCCAACCTGGTCAAGCTCGACAACCGCTTGCTGGAAGCGGCTTACGACCTGGGCGCGCGGCCATGGAAGGCGTTCCTGACCATCACCTTGCCGCTGTCGCGCAACGGTATCGTTGCCGGTTGCATGCTGGTGATGATCCCGGCGGTGGGCGAGTTCGTGATCCCGGAAATGCTTGGTGGCCCGGACACCTTGATGATCGGCCGGGTGCTGTGGGGCGAGTTCTTCAGCAATCGCGACTGGCCGGCGGCGTCGGCCGTGGCGATCGTGATGCTGGCGTTGCTGATGGTGCCTATCCTGATTTTCAACCGCTACCAG
>JAATFS010000207.1 GCA_015655035.1 Lysobacterales bacterium
ACCAGCCTGATCGCATTGTGGTTGGCATCGAAGGCCGACACATCCAATAGCGGCATGCCGAACTCGACCGCATTGGCGGCAGCCAACTGGGGCGCGGACACCCGCTTATTTTGCGCGAACCATTGCGACAACGGCACCTTGTCCGCCGCGGCCTGCGCCACCGCCGCGCGCGCGGCATGCTCATCCAGCACACCATCCTGCACCAGGCGCCGCGCGATGCCAGTGATGCCGACAAGATTGACGGAAGCCGCTACGTTCATCAGAAGTTCCCCGGAACCTGCCGTGCAACGATACCGCATAGGCTATTGCGCCAGGAAACGGAACACTGGCGGGGCGGACGCCGGGAAGCGATGAGCGCTCGAATTGCGGTATGCGTTTGCCTCAGGGAAACGGGCGTGCCATCAGGGCAGGCCCGTTTCATTAGCGGATGACCCGGGCGATCAATAGCTCGCGCGCTGCCATTCTCGGATCTAAGTCACTGATCTACTTTGGATCTAAGCCTTCTCAGGTTGCTTCCTTCTCAGCTTGCTTAGTGCATCCAGCCGGGACAAACGCTTCGAGGACAGTCGTGGTGCAACGGAAACCACCTGCCTTCGTAATCACACCGCCGCTGCCGGCAGTGGTATCGGTAGCGTTATCGGTGTAGGCCAACGTAATTTGCGCACCAGCACCCAACTTACCAGGGCTATTGATCGTACAAATCATCCCGGTTGAGCCGACGTCGATTTTGGAGCAACTCCCGCTGCTATCGGCCTGGAAACCCACGGACGTGACACTCGGCGTGCGGCCCGCACTCACTTCCAGCTCGAACTGCGTCTTGTGCGACGACAGATCGGCCAGCGCTGCGGCGACCTTGGCCGATGCCACATGGTTCTGGTACATCGGCAGGCCGATGGCGGACAGGATGGCGATGATCGCCACCACGATCATCAGCTCGATCAGGGTGAAACCTTGCTGCTTGTGCATCGATGCATCCCCTCCAAATTATTTTCAAATCAAGCGACACCCAGTCCGTAGATAGACCATGGGCCGGGCGTAAAGTCCCTATGGTAGACGCAGGTTGCATGCCAACGCCATGACATTGATTTCGCCCCTCGCCGCTACACGCAGGGCGCGGTTAATTCGCATGAAATGTGACCCATTGCGTCACTTTCCGCCCCATCCCGTCACCCAGCCCAGGCACCTTCCCGGCAAACCCGTTGCCGCAGAACGTGCCAGCGCAACCGGGAGCAGCTAACATGCCGGCCATTCCAGCCTGGGGAGGCTGACCGGGGAATCGGCTCGATGTCCGCAACGCGCAGCGCCATGAAACGCAGGCCGGCCACCGCCAGCACAGTGCCGATCTTCGTATGGGAAGGCACGGACAAGCGCGGCGTGAAGATGAAAGGCGAGCAGTCCGCACGCAACGCCAACTTCCTGCGTGCCGAGCTCAGGCGCCAGGGCATCGCCCCCAGCATGGTCAAGCCGAAACCCAAGCCGCTGTTCGGCGCGGCCGGCAGAAAGGTGAACTCCAGCGATATCGCTTTCTTCAGCCGCCAGATGGCGACGATGATGAAAGCCGGCGTGCCCATCGTCAGCTCGCTGGAAATCATCGGCGAGGGACACAAGAACCCGCGCATGAGGCAGATGGTCGGCAGCATCCGCACCGACATCGAAGGCGGCGCCTCGCTGCACGAGGCCATCTCCCGGCACCCGGCGCAGTTCGATGAGCTGTATCGCAACCTGATCAAGGCCGGCGAAGGCGCCGGCGTGCTGGAGACGGTGCTGGACACGGTGGCCAGCTACAAGGAAAGCGTCGAGGCGCTGAAAGGCAAGGCCAAGAAGGCCCTGTTCTACCCCGCCCTGGTGTTCGTGGTAGCGCTCATCGTCACCGCGATCATGCTGATCGTCGTGGTTCCGCAGTTCGAACAGGTGTTTCGCGGCTTCGGTGCCGATCTGCCGCCTTTCACCCAACTGATCGTTGCGGCCTCCCGCTTCATGGTGTCGTACTGGTGGATGATCCTCGCCGCCACGGTCGGGACCGCCCTGGGTTTCTTGCATGCGTATCGGCGCTCGCCACGCATGCGCCATGGCATGGACCGGCTGGTACTCCGGCTTCCGGTGATCGGCCGGATCATGCACCACAGCGCGATCGCCCGCTTCGCCCGGACCACTGCGGTCACGTTCAAGGCCGGCGTGCCACTGGTCGAGGCCCTGGGCATCGTCGCCGGCGCCACCGGCAACAAGGTCTACGAGCAAGCCGTGCTGCGCATGCGCGACGACGTCTCGGTTGGCTATCCGGTCAATACGGCGATGAAGCAGGCCAGCCTGTTCCCGCACATGGTGATCCAGATGACCGCCATCGGCGAAGAAGCCGGCGCCCTGGACACCATGCTGTTCAAGGTCGCCGAGTACTTCGAGCAGGAGGTCAACAATGCCGTGGACGCGCTCAGCAGCCTGATCGAGCCCCTGATCATGGTGTTCATTGGTACCATCGTCGGCGGCATGGTCATCGGCATGTACCTGCCCATCTTTAAACTCGCCGCCGTTGTTGGATAAGCATTCATGGCATTTCTCGACCAGCATCCCGGTCTCGGCTTCCCCGCCGCGGCCGGACTGGGGCTGCTGCTGGGCAGTTTCCTCAATGTAGTGATCCTGCGCTTGCCCAAGCGCATGGAGTGGCAGTGGAAGCGCGACGCGCGCGAAATCCTCGGCGAACCGGACATCTACGAACCGGCGCCGCCGGGCATCGTGGTGGAGCCCTCGCACGATCCCGATACCGGCACCCGGCTGAAATGGTGGGAGAACATCCCGCTGCTCAGCTGGCTGATGCTGCGCGGCCGCTCGCGTTACAGCGGCAAGCCGATCTCGCTGCAATACCCCCTGGTGGAACTGCTCACCTCGGCGCTGGTGGTCGCCAGCGTGTGGCGCTTCGGTTTCGGCTGGCAAGGCTTCGGCGCGATCGTGCTGAGCTGTTTCCTGGTAGCGCTGTCGGGCATCGACCTGCGCACCCGCCTGCTGCCCGACCAGCTGACGCTGCCGCTGATGTGGCTGGGCCTGGTCGGCTCGATGGACAACCTGTACATGCCGGCCAA
>JAATFS010000010.1 GCA_015655035.1 Lysobacterales bacterium
ACCTGGCTGCGCAAGCCGGCTTCGGCGTGATCGGGCAGTGCGCGGATGCCGGAGCGACCCTCGCGCAGCGCGCTGGAGACGGTATCCAGGTCATTGCCCAGGCACGAGGTGATGCCCATTCCGGTGACGACGACGCGGCGCATCAGAAATTCTCCGTCGAGGTGAACAAACCCACGCGCAGATCTTTTGCGGCGTAGATTTCGCGACCATCCACGCGCATGCGCGCATCGGCCTGTGCCATCACCAGTTTTCGGTTGATCACGCGGGTGATGTCGATTTCGTAGCTGACCTGCGTTGCGCTCGGCAATACCTGGCCAGTGAACTTCACTTCGCCGCAGCCCAGCGCACGGCCACGGCCCGGCGCGCCCATCCAGGTGAGGAAGAAGCCGGTGAGCTGCCACATCGCATCCAGCCCGAGGCAGCCGGGCATCACCGGATCGCCGATGAAATGGCAGCCAAAGAACCACAGGTCCGGGCGGATATCCAGTTCGGCGCGCACCACGCCCTTGCCATGCGAACCGCCGTCGTCGCTGATCTCGGTGATGCGGTCGAACATCAACATCGGATCGTTGGGCAGGCGCCCGCTGTCGGGACCGAACAGTTCGCCACGGGCGCTGGCGAGCAGCTGTTCACGTGAGTACGCATTGAGACGGGTCATGAAGAACGTGTTCCTACGAAAGCCCAGGGCGAAGGCCGGCAAGAGTGCATGAGTCGGATACGTTCAATCAAACGTTTTATCCGTACGCATGCGTAGTGTTTTCAACGGTTTCGCGACAAAAAGACGCAGCACGCGCACGCGGTCTCATGCATCGCGATGGCGCTGGCTTATCATCCTGCGCCAACGTTCGCTACCGTAGGGTTGTCTTCCATGCGCAAGATCATTCACGTCGACATGGATGCGTTCTACGCGTCCGTGGAACAACGTGACGATCCCTCGCTGCGTGGCAAGCCGGTGGTGGTGGCGTGGCGGGGTGCGCGCTCGGTGGTGTGTGCGGCATCCTACGAGGCGCGCGTGTTCGGGATACGTTCGGCGATGCCGGCGATGCGTGCCGAGCGGTTGTGCCCGGATGCGATCTTCGTGCCGCCGGATTTCGTTCGCTACAAGGCAGTGTCGCGGCAGGTTCGCGAAATCTTCCATCGGCACACCGACCTGGTGGAACCGTTGTCGCTGGACGAGGCCTATCTGGACGTGACCGTGGCCAAGAATGGGATGCAGATCGCTACCGAGATCGCGCAACTGGTGCGTACCCAGATTCGCGATGAAACCGGATTGACCGCATCGGCCGGCATCGCGCCCAACAAGTTCCTGGCCAAGATCGCGTCGGACTGGCGCAAGCCCGATGGACAGTTCGTGATTGCGCCCAGCCGGGTGGATGCGTTCCTGTTGCCGCTGCCGGTCAATCGCGTGCCCGGCGTAGGCAAGGTGATGGAGACCAGGCTCGCGGCGCTGGGCATCGCCACCGTCGGCGACCTGCGGCAACGCTCGCAGGAAGAGTTGCAAGCGCATTTCGGCAGTTTCGGACGGGGCCTGTACAACCGTGCACGTGGTGTCGACGAACGGCCAGTGGAGTCGGACCAGGAGCTGCAGTCGGTTTCGTCTGAGGACACTTTCAGCGAGGATCTGCTGCTGGATGCGTTGACGCCGGAGATCGTGCGGCTGGCGGAGAAGACCTGGCAGGCCACGCGCCGCACCGAGCGCGTGGCGCGCACGGTGGTGCTGAAGCTGAAGACGTCGAACTTCCGCATTCTCACCCGCAGTTTCACCCCTGACACGCCGCCGGCTTCGTTGCAGGAACTGGTGGCCATCGCACTGGCGCTGCGGGAGCGGGTGGGTTTGCCGGTGGAAACGCGGTATCGCTTGGTTGGCGTTGGCTTGTCCGGATTCCGGGATCGCGACGAGATCGGCATGCAGTCGGATCTGTTCGCATCGGCAGAGGAGTCCCAGGCTTCGTCGTCGCACGAGTGACGAAGCCCGTGGCCGAGTGCGGCGCCGGCTGCCCGCGCTATTCAAGGCTGCGGTGGCGCCAATGCACCCGCGCTGCGCAGCTGTTTGAGCACCGGCTCCAACGGCAGCGCCGGCACGGTGCCCCGGTCGCCTCGGGTGGTCTGGGCGCGGAACAACGAATTCAGGATCGCTTCCTCGGTGGCGTCGGCGGTGGCTTCGAACAAGGGCGTCATGTTTTCGTCGGCCAGCAACGCGGCTGCCTTGGGCGGCTGCTCCGGGGTTCTCCGCAATGACGCGGCGTTGGAGAATGCAATCACGTAGTCGCCCGAACCGTGCGACATCACCGAGCCGGTGCGCGCAAGGCCGATCAGGGCGCGGCTGCCCAGGCGGCCGAGTTGGCGCGCATCCAGCGGGGCGTCGGTAGCCACCACGATCATGATGCTGCCATCGCCGCTGTTGCCCGCAGGCGTGGATTCCGCTACCTGCGCCGGGTCTGGCAACTGCTGCCAGACGGGTACGCCGGCGACGGTCAGCTTGCCGCCATAGTTGCTCTGCACCAGTACCCCGACGGTATAGCCTCCGCGCGCCTGCGCCAGCACACGCGAACTGGTGCCGATGCCGCCCTTCCAGCCGAAGGCGACGGTGCCGCTGCCGGCCCCCACGCTGCCTTCCTCGACCGCCCCGCCGCGAGCGCTTTCCAGGGCCTGGATCACCTGCGCCGGGCGCAACGGACGGGAGCGGATGTCGTTGAGGAAACCGTCGTTGGTTTCGCCCACCACCGGGTTGATCGAGCGCACCTGTTGCATGCCGGGTTGTTGCAGCATCCAGCCGACCATCGCATCGGCGGCGGTCCATACACCCAGGGTACCGGTCAGCAGGATCGGGGTTTCCAGTTCGCCCAGCTCGCGTACCTGGGTGACGCCGACCAGCTTGCCGAAGCCGTTGCCGACCTGGATCGCGGCGGGTACGCGCGACTGGAACAGGTTGCCTTCGTGCGGAAGGATCGCGGTCACGCCGGTGCGGACGCGATCGCCTTCGCGCACGCTGCTCTGGCCCACGCGCACGCCCGGCACGTCGGTGATTGCATTGGCCGCCCCGGTCGGCAGCGTGCCGATGACGATGCCGGCGTCGCGCGCGCGCGGGCGCTCCGTCGCCGAGGCCATGACTGGCAGCATGCCGGCCGCGATGGCGCAGACGGCCAGCAGGACGGGGTGAAGCGATGTCGGTTTCATCGAGAGCGATCCTTGGAGATGGTATGTGGCGCGAGGATTATCGGCCGCCGCATGCCTGTGGCGAAGCGCTGGTCGCGGACGCGCAAATGAGGGTTTCCCCCGATGTGGCCGCCGGGGGAGGGACCTAGCATGCAAGGGCATTCATCAGGATGCCATCGCCAGGGGCAGGTCGTGCGATGCGGTTTCTTCCACGGATGTTGAGGTTCGCGGCCGCATGGCATGCGTTCCTCCATCAGCCAAGGCCGGCCAACTCAGACCAGGGGTCCGTAGTGAACGCCATCGAGTATGTGAAGACACGACTTTCCATCGCCATCGGTCTGACGCTGGCGTGCGCGCTGCCGGCCCTGGCGCAGTCGGATAAGCCGGCGGAAAAAAAGGACCCGGGTGCGGTCACCACGATGGACAACGTGACCGTCAGCGCCTCGCGCATCGACCGGCCCGGTTTCGTGTCGCCGACCCCGACCGTGCAGATCACGCCCGAGGAACTGGACATGGTCGCGCGCCCCAACGTCGCCGCCGCGCTCAACGACATGCCGCAGTTCCGCGCCACCACCTCGGCGCAGACCACCGGCACCAACACCAGTGCCGGACAGGCGCCGGTAGACTTGCGCGGACTTGGGACCAGCCGCACGCTGGTGCTGATGGAGGGCCGCCGCTTCGTCAGCGACAACGACCTGAACACGGTGCCTGGAATCCTCATCCGCGACGTGGACATAGTCACTGGCGGCGCGTCCGCGGCGTGGGGTTCCGGTGCGGTCGGCGGGGTGGTCAACATCGCCATCGACGAGGATCTGCAAGGCGCCAAGTTCGACCTGCACGGCGGGCAATCCTCGTATTCGGATGCCGAGCAACGGGCGATGGCGTTCGCCTTCGGCACCGGCTTCGCCGAGGGGCGCGGCCACCTGGTAGTCGGTGCCGAATATTCCGACCACGAGGGCATCATCCCCAAGACCAGCCGTCCCGACGTCGGGCGCTGGGCGCAGGTTTCCAACGGCGATGGCAGCTATACGACCGTCGCCGATGTCGGCTTCTCCAATGCAGCCTATGGTGGCCTGATCATGTCCGGCGTGCTGAGCGGCAAGGCGTTCAATCCAGATGGCTCGCTACGCGACTTTGACTACGGCAACGTCATCGGTACCTCGATGGTCGGCGGCGAGGGCCCCTCGTCCGACGACCTGAGCCCGCTGATGACGCCGCAGACGCGATGGTCGGGCCTGGCGCGCGCGACCTACTGGATCAGCGACGATATCAAGCTGACCGCCGAGTACCGGCACTCGCGCGTGGCCAACGACTATGTCTACGTTGGCGACGACAATCGCGGCAACCTCACCATCGGTATCGACAACGCCTTCCTGCCGGAGGCCGTGCGCACGGCAATGGCTGCGGCCGGGCAGACCAGCTTCACCATGGGCCGCTTCAACACCGCCGACTTCGCCAACTCGCGGATGGACTTCGAGCGAGTGGCGAACCAGACGACGTTGGCGCTGGACGGTAGCTTCGGTTCGAGCTGGCGCTGGAACGCGTTCTATAGCTACGGCGAGTACGAGAACAACCTCAACGTGCCGTTCCGCATCCTGACCGACAACTACGCCAGGTCGGTGGATTCGGTCATCGATCCTGCTACCGGCAACGCAGTCTGTCGCGTTGTGTTGACCGACCCGGGCAGCGCGTGCGTGCCGATCAATTTGTTCGGCGTGGGCGCACCGTCGGACGAGGCGACTGCCTACGTCACCGGCACCCCGCGCAGCCGCGCCAAGACGATCCTGCATGTTGGCGGCGCCGACCTGCGTGGCGAACCCTTCGCGTTGCCGGCCGGTCCGGTGTCAGTGGCGGTCGGTATCGACGCGCGCCGCGAGTCGATCCGGCAGACTGTCGATGCGCTGAGCGCGCAGAGCGCTTTCCTGCGCTGGAATCCCTCGGCGATGGCCGGGCAGTACACGGTGACCGAGGCATTCGCCGAGACGATCGTGCCGATCCTGCACGGCGTACCGTTCTTCCGTTACCTGGAATTCAATGGCGCGGCGCGCCTGAGCCACTACGACACCACCGGCTCGATCTGGTCCTGGAAGGCAGGGGTCACCAACGAGTTCTTCGAGGGTTTTCGCGGCCGCTTCACCCGTTCGCGCGACATCCGCTCGGCCAACCTGACCGAGCTCTACACCCAGAGCACCACCGGCTACAACAACATCACCGATCCGTTCACCAACACCACGGTGTATGCACTCACCAACGGCGGCGGCAACCCGGCGCTGAGTCCCGAGGAGGCCGATACCACCACCTTCGGCTTCACCTGGTCGCCGCCCGGCGTGCCGGGCCTGGACATGTCGCTCGACTACTTCGATATCGACATCGCCGACGTCATCACCTCGGTCAGCGCGCAGGACATCGTGACCCGCTGCTACAACGGCAACGCCGACATGTGCGCACGCGTCACCCGCGACAGCGGCGGCAACATCACCCGGATCGTCTCCAGCTACGCCAACCTGGCGCAATACCAGACCAACGGTATCGACGTCGAGGCCGCCTACTCGCTGCCGTTGAGTCGGTTCAGCGCGCTGACCGGCGTGTTGAACTTCCGCCTGCTCGGTACCTGGGTCGACAGCCTGACCACCGACGACGGCGTCAGCAAGATCGAGTACGTGACCTCGCAGGGCTATTCGTTCGGCCTGGGTACGCCACGTTGGCGCGGCCTGGCCTCGATCGGCTACCAGAACGATCGCTTCGGCATGGATCTGCGCGTGCGCTACCTCTCGGCGGGCAACTACAACACCACGATCAACCTCACCAACAACCACATCCCGAGCTACGTCTACTACGACCTTGGCCTCAAGTACCGGCTGAACTACGAGAATGGCCCGGACGTGGAGTTCTACGCAAACGCCGCCAACCTGTTGGACAAGGACCCGCCGGTCGGCTCGTTGTACTCACCGTATTACGATGTGATCGGCCGCTACCTGACGGTGGGCGCGCGGATGCGGTTCTGACCCATGCCACAGCTTGCCGGAAAGTATCGGCGCTGGAGTTCCTGCGATGAGTGACTTTGTCGAAGAGCGTTGCCGGAACGCGACGATGCATCCTCGTCGCGGATGGGTTATCAACGGAACGCCGATTCGTCCTGCTGGCAATGAGTGCGGTGGGACTCGCCGCGCGGCCGGGTTCCGTGTGCGACATTTCTTTCCACTGATGGATATCCTCATGCATCGATTGGCTTTCACGCTTTCTCTCGCCGCGGCGCTGTCGCCATGGCCGGCGCTCGCTCAGGTCGACACCACCGACCTCGCGCTGGCGCAACGGCTGACCATCGTCGACACCCACATCGACGCGCCAACCGTGTTGCAGAAGCGCTGGGCCGACCTGGGCGTGGCCGCGCCCGACCGCGAGTTCGACTATCCGCGTGCGCGGGCGGGCGGGCTGGACGTGGCCTTCATGTCGATCTACACCTCCGCCGCCCAGGACGACGCCGGCCAGGCGCGACAGCTCGCGCATGCGCAGATCGATGCGGTCGAGGCGCTGGTGGCGCGTCACCCGGACAAGTTC
>JAATFS010000424.1 GCA_015655035.1 Lysobacterales bacterium
GGGAATCTCGATCAACGCACTGACCCGGGGCGGATTGGCCAGTGCGGCCACGCGCTCCAGGATGGCCGCCGCCGCGGGCAGCGCGGTCTCGTCGGCAACGATCAGCACATGCCGGGCGCTGGCGGGAGGATGCCATTCGCAACCGCCGCCGCTGGCGTCGCCGCCGACCGCCGGGCCCCATATCTGCAACCGATCGCCAGGCTGCGCACGCGCGGCCCAGCGCGAGGCCGGCCCGGCATCGCCATGCAGCACGAAATCCACATCGAGCTCGCCAAGCGCCGGACGCAGCGCGCGTATCGTGTAGGTCCGCATCGGCGGCCGCAGCGCCTCCGGTATCGCGCGGTAGGCGGCATACCAGTCAGGCCCATCGATCAGCGCCGGCGGCGCGCCATCGGCCATGGGAAAAAACAGCTTGATGCGCTGGTCGGGACCATGGCTGCGCATCTGCGCCAAGGCCGGTGCCGCGAACACGATCCGCAACAGCGATGGCGTCAGCGCGATCCGGGCGCGCACACGTACGTCGAACAGGCGATAGGCAGAAGCAGAAGACATCGACGGCATCCGGGTTGAAGGATCGCGCGGGAGACGCGATCCGGAAAGGAGCTGGCAGGGATGCTGGCGAAAGAGGATCAGCTGGCCTTGGCCTGCGATTGACGCGCATATGCCGCCAGCGGGTTATCGAGCATGCCGGCGAAGGCAAGGCTGCCGGCCGGATCGGCCAGATCCACCATCTGCCGGTTGTTGCGCAGTTGCAGGCGGTTGAGGCACGACAACTGGAACTGTGGCGCGAACAGGTCGTAACGTTCGAACCGCGCGCGGTACTGCGGATGCGCGTCCTGGTAATCGAGCACGCAATCGGCCACCCAGCCCCAGAACCGCGACTCCGGACAGCAGGCCTGTTGTTCCAGCAGCGCACCCAGAAAACGGAAGAAGCAGTCGAACACATCGGTCTGCAACGAAAGCAACTTGATCTCGTCCGGTACCGCGACCGCGATGCGCCGTACCTGCTCCGGCAGCGCCGCCTGCGGGTCCATTAGCGCGATCTCCTCGGCGATGTCCTTCATCAGCACCCGCACTGGCAGATGATTCTCGATCACCAGGATCAGGTTCTCGCCATGCGGCATGAAGACCAGGTCGTAGGCGTAGAAACAGTGTAGAAGCGGCAGCAGATAGGCCCGTAGATAGGCGCGCACCCAGCGCTCGCAACCGACGCCGGAGGCCTCGATCAACGCCGGCAGCAGGCCCCGGCCCGCGTCGTCGCGGTGCAGCAGCGCGGCCATCGTCATCAGCCGCTGGCCCGGTTGCAGGCGCGTGACTGCGCTTTCGCGCCACAGTGCCGACAGCATCTTCCGGTACGGGCTGGACGGCGGCAGCGCAGCCTCGAACAGGGGATGGCGATAGCCGACTGCGGCGACCTCGCGCAGCACGTCGAAACCGCAATCGCGCAGGAAGTGATCCTGCTCCACCAACTCGCGCAGCCATTGATTGATCGCAGGCGTATCGCGCATGTAGTACGGGGACAACCCACGCATGAAGCCCATGTTGAGCACCGACAGCGCAGTCTTGAGGTAATGCTTGCGCGGCTGGTCGAGGTTGAAGAAGGTGCGTATCGATTGCTGCGCCTGATAGCGCTCATCGCCGTAGCCCAGGCATACGAGGCGATAGGCGGCAAGTTCCCCTGCGAACACGTGGCAGAGTTTATTGAACCACTGCCACGGATGTACCGGCATCAGCAGGTAATCGGCCGGATCCAGCTGTTTTTCGCGCAGTCGGTGGATGAATCCCGGGTATTGCGCACCCAGCTCCTGCTCCAGCAGCGCGTCGTGTTCGATGCCGTCGATCGCCGAGAAATGCGCGCACTGGCGATGCACCGCCAACCACACCAGCCGGATCGGCGCACCCGCCTCGGGCGCGTAGGCGCGGTAATCATCGGCGCCGAAGCCCACCCGTCCATTGTTGGCAACGAACACCGGATGCCCTTCGCTCATCGCCGACTCGATCCGCTGGAAGTCGGCCAGCGCCAACGCATCCGCAGCCGGCAACCCGCGCCGGCGCTTGTACGCACTGCCGGACAGGGTACTGGAGATCTCTTCCAGGTAGACCGGCAACATTTCTTCGCCGATGCCCAATTGCGAGGCGCAGCGCGCGATGAAGACCTGCGCATCCAACGCCACGGCCGCGTCGTCCTCGATGCAGGTCAGCGAGGCGGCATCCAGTTCCCAGTGATCGAGCATGTGCCGCTTGGCGCGGAAGTGATAGCACGTACGCGCATCGACACGCAGTCGATAACGCTGCCACGTGCCATCGTGGCCCAGCGGTTCGGGTATGAGCAGGCGCTCGTGCGAAAACTCGGCGATCGCCTTGCACAGCAGATGGCGATTGGCCTGCGCCCAGTCCTCGGGCTGCAAGTGCTCGGCGACCTGCTCGGGATCGGACGGTAACGGAAATACGCAGGACATGGACTCTCCCAGGGCAGCCAGATAATCGGCGCGGGTGCAGAACGCCAGTTGCGCCTGCTTGGTATTCAGCCGGATCACGCGTTCGCAGCGGAACCCGACCCGCGCATTGAGACGATGGATCTTGTGGTTGCGCACATCCGGCTCGACCACCACCCGGCGCGCATCGGGATCGGCGAACACGAACGCCATTACCGCCCGCATCGCGCGCAGGCTGAAGCCAGGCAGCGGCCGCGTGCACGGCGCCAGCAACAGGTGCATGCCGCGATCCCCCGGCTGTACCGGGTAATGCATGCCGACCTCGTCATGCGCGGGGTCGTAGCATTCGAGCAGGAACGCCGGCTGGCCATGATCGTCCGTCGCCAGGTACGCCTGCGCGGTACCGGAGGCTTGCAGCGTGCGATAGAAGACCTCGACCTCCTGCGGAGTGGCCTGCTGCATTCCCCAGAAGTGCGCGTAATCGCGCCCTACCCAGTCGTGCAGTACCGCCACGTGTTCGGGCAGCCGCAGTGGCGCCAGCGTAAATTCGCCGATGCGCAACGCCGCGCGGTGGGCCGGCAGCGTGGAGCTGGCGTTCATGACGACACCTCGGCAGGCGTGGCCATGCGTGTTTCGACGCTGGGCAACGGTTCGCCTTCGGGCGCACCGAAATGCTGGAACGCGATGCGGCGCTCCACTGGGTAATAGGCCCGCCCCAGCATCTGGGCGATGATGCTGGCGTTGCGATAACAGCCCATCCCCAGATCGGGCGATGCCAGCCCATGGGTATGCAGTTCGGCGTTCTGCACGAAGATGCGCCCGCCTTTCAGATCGATGCTGTAGTGGCGGTCCACCGCGTAGCGGCCGCGCGCATCGCGGCGGATGTGCGCTTCCAGCGGCGCCAGGAATGCCGGCACCTGCGCCGCGTAGCCGGTCGCCAGCACCAGCCGTTCGCTGCGCTGGCGATAGCTGCGCTGTTGTTCGTGTTGATGGAAGTCCAGCAGCAGGGTGCCATCGTCGGCCGGGGTACACCCGCGCAATTCGGTGTTGGTATAGAGCCCGCTATCCAGCGGGCCACTCAGGCGCTTGCGATAGAGCAACTCGTGGATCTCGTTGATCACGGCGCTGTCGATGCCCTTGTACAAGCTGGATTGGCGTGTGATCAGGGCATCGCGCGTGGCCGCGGGCAGGTCGTGGAAGTAGTCGATGTATTCGGGCGAAGTCATTTCCAGCGTGAGCTTGGTGTACTCCAGCGGGAAGAAGCGCGGCGAACGCGTCACCCAGTTCAAGGCGTAGCCATGCTGGTCAATCTCCTGCAACAGGTCGCGATAGATCTCCGCAGCACTCTGCCCACTGCCGACCAGCGTGATCGAGCGTGCCGCCTGCAATTGCGGCTTGTCTTGCAGGTAGGTGGCCGAATGGCTGACACCCGGGCGCAGCGGCCGGCAGCATGCCGGCAGCCACGGCGAGGTGCCGGTGCCCAGCACCAGCCGCCGCGCGGCGTAGTGGAAGCTACCCTCGCCATGCCCGTGCCGGCCGGATACCTGATAGCAGTCGCGAGCTGCGTCGTATTCCACGTGCAGTACTTCGTGGCCGAACCGGATCGACGGCAGCTGCGCGGCCGCCCATTGGCAGTACTGGTTGTACTCTCGGCGCAACAGGAAGAAATCCTCGCGGATGTAGAACGCGTAGATCTTCCCCTGGGTCTTGAGATAATTGAGGAAGCTGAAACGACTGGTCGGATCGGCCAGGGTGACCAGGTCGGCCAGGAACGGGGTCTGCAACGAGGCGTCCTCCAGCATCATCCCCGGATGCCAGTCGAAGCCGTCGCGCGCATCCAGGAACAACCCATCCAGCTCGCCGATCGGCGCCGTCAGGCAGGCCAGGCCGAGGTTGAACGGACCCAGGCCGATGCCGATGAAGTCGTAGATCCGGCTCATGCCTGTTCTCCGAGACGCAGCGGCGTGGCAGCCGCCGCCAGCAGCCGCTCGCCCGTTCGCCGTACCAACATCACCAGTGCGTCCACGTCGGCGCTCTCCAGCTGCGGATTGAGCAAGGTGAACTTCAGGTACTGGCGTCCGCTGACACGCGTGGCGGCGATGATCGCCTCGCCGTTGCGTGCCAGCTCGCGCCGGATCTGCCGGTTGAGTGCATCCAGGCCGGCATCATCGGCCAGATGGTCCGGACGAAAACGGAATACCAGGGTGCTGAGCTGCGGTGCATGCGCCAACTCGAAGCAACCTTGCTGCAGCAGCGATGCATGGCCGCTGCGAGCCAACGCCAACAGGCGGTCGAACAGCTCGCCAATCGCATCTGCACCGACTACGCGCAGGCTCATCCACAGTTTCAGTGCATCGAAGCGGCGTGTGGTCTGCAGACTTTTGTCGACCAGATTGGGAATTCCCTCGGCGACGTTGCTCGATGGATTCAGATAGTCCGCATGGAAGGTCAGGTGCGCCAGCTGGCGGCGATCGCGGACCAGGAACGCACCGCAGCTGACCGGCTGGAAGAATGACTTGTGGTAGTCCACGGTGACCGAATCGGCCTGTTCGATCCCGGCCAGCAGCTGACGATGCCGCCGCGACACCAACAACCCGCACCCATAGGCGGCATCGACGTGCATCCACAGCGCATGCTGGCGGCACAGCTCGGCGATGCGCGGCAATGGATCGATGCTGCCGAAATCGGTGGTTCCTGCGGTGGCCACCACGGCCATCGGCCAATCGCCGGCGGCCTCGGCAGCGGCGATGGCCTGCGCCAGCGCACCCGGGTCCATGCGCTGCTGCGCATCGCAGGCGACCGGCACCACCGCGTCGTGGCCCAGGCCAAGCACGGCGGCGGCCTTCTGCACACTGAAATGACCCGCGCGCGAGGCGAAGATGCGCAGCCGGTGGAAATCCGCAGGCAAGCCCTTGTGCTTGGCCACGTGCGGCTCGGCGCGAGCGATGCACGCGTTGTCGCGCGCCAGCAGCATCGCCATCAGATTGGACTGGGTGCCACCGCTGGTGAACACACCATCGGCAGTGGTGCCAAGACCGATCCGCGCGGCGGTCCAATCGATCAGTTTCTGCTCCATGAAGGTGGCGCCACCGCTCTGGTCCCAGGTGTCCATCGAGGTATTGACCGCCGACAGCATCGTTTCGGCGAGCAGCGCCACATTGAGCACCGGGCAGTTCAAATGCGCGGCGTAGCGCGGATGATGGAAGTACACCGCATCGCGCAGATACAACGCATCGACCTCGTCCAGCGCCTGCTCCACATCGGGCAAACGCTCGTCCAGGTCGATATCGACAAAGCGCTTGGCCAGTTCCGCCGGCGCGATTCCGCTGAACGGCCGATCCACCGCCGCGATGGTCCGCACGACCCGATCGCGCGCGGCGCAAAGATAGTCATCATAGGAAGACAGGTTGCGATCGTTGAACAGGCCATCGCGTGCATCGATGGCATCGAACAACACCGAGCGGGCCAAGGACGTGATGGCGGTGGGAGTGGAAGACATATTCATACGAGCACGATTCCTGATCGAGGCGTTCGGTCATGACGTGCAAACGCCTGGCCTAGCGACATAGGGGGATTGTTGGAAGCGCGGGCGGCACCACGACGAGCAGGTCGATGCCTTGGGACGGCATGACGGTCAGTCAGGGGTGCAGGCTGGCATGGCTGCGTATCGATGCCGAGGCTGCGCACAGGGAAGGCAGCAAGGGGAAAGGCATCGCCGCATCGAGCGGTCGTAGCTTGAGAGGGCATCCGGCCCGGCGCTGAAACTAGTCCTGCCTGCGGAGGGAGTCAACATCCCAGTGCGCACTTGCGACGTGATTCACGCCCACTTCGACGCCGCATGCCTGCGGGCAAAGGCGTTGACTTCGTGAAGTCAAAATAAACGACAGGACCGGCACGCCATTCGCGCGCACGGCGCTGGGAGGCACGATGGAAACACGAGCCGGCACGGTAACCGGGGCCTTACCGCTGATGGGCAAGCAAGGGAGTGTCGTGGAACGGTAACGCGCGCAAGCCCGCGCCGGCATCAGCAGCCAGTCGCGGTTTCAATCGAGTTACGGAACCGGCATCGGGGTGGAGGGGTTCCAGCCCCTCCCACCCCGGTCACCCTCGAGGGGTGCGTCAGCACTCA
>JAATFS010000101.1 GCA_015655035.1 Lysobacterales bacterium
GCCAGGCCGCCCGGACGTGTCGCGGGTGAGCCAGCAGGATCTGTGAGTATGTTCACGGAGTTTCCTTGACGTCTTGCAATCGAAACGGCGGGCAAGTCCAGCGGAAAGATGCTGCAGACTTATTTGACCAGCCAAAGGACGCTCAGCTGGGTTGCCAGCGGAGTGAGTTGTGATTTTGTTGCGCCACAGCACGGTGCGCCGCGCACCTCGTCACATCAAGTGCCCGACGACTGGAATAATGGTTTCTGCTCATCAATTGTTTAGACGAAAAACCATCCATCGACATGCGTCTGAGATAAAAGTTAATACCGCGTGTAGAACGCGTGGTATTACGCCGTTATTGATGAAAGATTCGCTAAACAACGCAGGAACTGGCCCGACGTCGACCGTGCGCACTGACACCGGCCATCTCCGCGCAGCTATTCCCTCAGCCACCGCGCCGACACCGAAACCGCAAGCAGCGCAAAGGCCACGACCAGGAATGCGAGCACCAGGTTGGTGGCGCTGGCGATGAATCCAATCGCGGCCGGCCCTGCAAGAATGCCCGCGTAACCCAGCGTCGTGATTGCGGGGATCGCGATGTTTTCAGGCATGGTCCGTTGCCGACCCGCCATCGAGAACAGCGCCGGGGCAATATTTGCGCAGCCCAGGCCAACCAGCGCGTAGCCGATCAAAGCAACCCACCACAGCGGCACGAGCGTTGCGACGATGAAACCGGCCGCCGCGCACAGCCCACCCAGGACAATGGAACGCACCCGGCCTATCCGCTCGACCAGGGCATCGCCCAGCAAACGGATGATCGTCATCGTCAACGCGAACGTGACAAAGCCGCTGCCGGCAACAGAGGGATCGACCCCGCGCACCTGGGTCAGGAACACCGCGCTCCAGTCCAGCACCGAGCCCTCGGCGAGAAACACCACGAACGCCAGGATGCCGATGAACAGCACGACCCCGCGCGGCCACGCCAGCAGCGGACCGGCTTGCGCGACCCGCTCACTGCGCCAGTGCGGGACAGCGAACACCGCCAGGCCCAGGATGACCGCCACGCCCAGGATGGCCGCGACCGCTGGCGCCAGGCCCACGCTCAATAGACCGATCACCGCGCCAGCCCCGACAAAGCCGCCAATGCTGTAGAACGCGTGGAACCCCGACATCATCGCCCTCCCGCTATCGCGCTCGACCGCCACCGCCTGCATGTTCATCACGCAGTCCATCGCGCCCACGCCCGCCCCGAACACGAACAGCACAGCGCCCAGCGCCAATGCCGAGTTCATCAGGCTCAGGAACGGCAATGCCGCGCACATCGTCGCCAGCGTCACCCACATCACCCGCTTGCATCCCACCCGCGAGCTCCAGGCCCCCGCCAGCGGCATCGCCAACAACGAGCCCATGCCCAGGCACAGCAGCACGACCCCCAGCGTTGCCTCGTCCAGGCCCGCACGGGCCTTGGCGAAGGGCACCAGCGGTGCCCACACTGCGGTGGCGAAGCCCGGCATGAAGAAGGCCGCACGCGTAGCGTTCTGCTCCGCGCGTTTGCTGGAAGTCCTGGACATCGGCATCTCGAAATAGAGTGGATAGGAACGTGCCGGCGAAGGCGCAGCCACGCCGCTAACCCGTCGGCTGGTGTACCTGGATGCCGGCCGAGCGCAGGCCATCGACCACCTCTGACGGCGCGTTTCGGTCCAGCAGCACGTGATCGACCTGATCGGCCGTTGCCACCCGATAAGCCCCTTCCGGTCCAAGCTTTTCCGTTGTCGCCGCAATGACGGTGATGCCACTGGCCGCGATCATGGCGCGCTTCAGTGCGGCTTCTTCCGCATCCATCGCCCACGTCCCGCACCCGGCATCCAGCGTGCAGGCGCCGGGAAAACACAGGTCCGCGCGGATCTCGCGCAATTGCTCGAGCGTACGCCCCCCCAGGGTTCCGCCGATGCGCGCGTCATAGCGGCCTCCCAGCAAGACGACCTGCACCCCCACGCGCGCCGAAGCCATGCTGGCGACCTCCGGCGAATTCGTCACGACCGTCAGTGCGAGGTCCTCGGGAAGGCAGGCCACGATCGAGAGATTGGTCGATCCCGCGTCGATAAGCAGAACCTGCCGCGCCTTCACCAGCCCTGCGGCCAGAACGCCGATGTCGCGCTTGTCGTCGAGCGCCAGCTCGCGCCGCTCGGCCAGCGACGTGGCTGCCGGCGGAGCAGGCAACGCGCCACCATAGACGCGGCGGCATTTGCCCTGGTGCGCCAGCTCGCGAAGATCGCGCCGGATCGAGTCCTCGGACACACCGAACGTCGTGGCCAGCTCGGAAGCCACCACCCTGCCCTGCACCTGCAGCAAGCCCAGGATCGCCTGCAGACGCTCGCCCGGCAGCAGCTCGTTGATACTCGCACTCATGCCCGAGCCTGCTTCGCCCGCAACGTGAAGCGGCACAAGTCGTCCTGGAGCTTGGCGGCGCCGGTGAAGTGCAAGCCATGCAGGCCGAACTGTCGGGCCACCTCCACATTGGCCCGCGAATCATCGATAAAGACCGCACGCGAAGGATCCAGGCCATAGCGCGTACATAGCAGCGCATAGATCGCCCGATCCGGCTTGATCAGCCCCTCCTCGCCGGACACCACGATGCCGTCGAACCAGGAAAGAAACCCATACCGCTCCTGCGCGATCGGGAAGGTTTCCTGCGACCAGTTGGTGAGCGCATACAAGCGCGTGCCGGCGTCCTTCAATCGTGCGAGCAGCGCCACGCTGTCCTCGATCACACCTCCCAGCATCTCGTGCCACCGGCTTCGATACATCGCGATGCGTTCGGCCTCGGCTGGATGGAGCCGCGCAAGTTCAGCAATGGCATCCGCCCACGGCCGCCCCGCATCCTGCTGTGCATTCCACGTCAGGCTGCAGACGTTGGCCAGGAACGCCTCCCGTTCCACCGGATCGGCGATCACCTTGTCGTACAGATAGCGCGGATTCCAATCGACCAGGACCCCGCCCAGGTCGAACACCACTGCATCCAGCTCGACGGGTTTGCTGGGCTCTGCCTGGGAATACGCGTTCATGCACCATCGTCCTGCATTTGAGGGGACTATTGTGCACTAACGTGCACGAACATGCATGAATAGGAACTTTGGGATGTCGGTTACGGCATGCCGCGCCTGCTACGTCCTGCACTGCTAGTTTCCTATGCCGATCAGGTTCACTTCCATATGCTCACACGGCTGTGCAAAGTTCAGCCCTGTAGGCGCCGCACCCACACCGATGCCTGCGTGGTTGGTAAACAAGCCCCACCAACCC
>JAATFS010000451.1 GCA_015655035.1 Lysobacterales bacterium
TGGCGATGGGATCGAAGAAAGGGACATGCCCGGAACCGACAAGGGGGCGCCGCATTATCGTGCAACGCCCCATGCCCGGGAAGCGCCAGCGCCGTGTCACCGTGTTCCGGCTGCATCGTCTTGACGCAGGGCGCGAACCGGCGTCCGTACCGGTCGCCGTGCCGCCAGCGCGTCTACTGCATGCCCGCGTACGGATTGCCGCGGAGCGCGAAGGATGCACTGTCCTATTGGCAACCATCGAAAACGCAGGTTGCCGCCGCCATCGCTTAGAGCGGCCCTGCTCTGCCCTGGCGCGGCACTTGGCAGACGCCAACCTCTTCCGGACCCATTGTTCCCATGACCTCATCTACCGAAGACTCCCTGCTGTTCACCCCCGTGCGCCTGGGCGCGCTCGAACTGGCCAATCGCGTCGTGATGGCGCCGTTGACCCGCGACCGCGCCGGCGCCGGCCAGGTGCCCACGCCACTGGCCGCGGACTATTACGGACAACGCGCCAGCGCCGGCCTGATCATTGCCGAAGGGACCCAGATCAGTCCCCTGGGGCAGGGCTACCTGGACACCCCAGGCATCTACAACGATGCCCAGGTCGAGGGCTGGAAGGCCGTGACCGAGGAGGTGCATCGCCGTGGTGGCAAGATCGTGGTGCAGCTGTGGCACGTGGGCCGCATCTCGCATACCAGCCTGCTTCCAACCGGCGAAGTACCGGTGGCCCCGAGTGCGATCCGCGCCCGCGGCAAGACCTTTACCGCGCAAGGCTTCGAAGACGTGTCCGAGCCGCGCGCGCTGGCGCTGGAAGAGATTCCCGCCCTGGTCCAGGACTACCGCAACGCCGCGCGCAATGCGATCCGCGCCGGCTTCGATGGCGTGGAAGTGCATGCCGCCAACGGTTATCTGATCGATCAGTTCCTGCGCGACGGCTCCAATCAGCGTAGCGATGGCTACGGCGGCAGCATCGACAACCGCACCCGCCTGCTGGCCGAAGTGGTGCAGGCGATCGCCGACGAAATTGGCGCCGAACGCACCGGCGTGCGGCTATCGCCGGTGACCGGATCCAACGACGCGCACGATTCCGCACCCCAGCCGTTGTTCGAGCGCGCGGTGGAGCGGCTGGACGCGATCGGCGGGCTGGCGTTCGTCCACGTCGTCGAAGGCCAGACCGGCGGCGCCCGCGACAACCTGCCATTCGATTATGCCGCGCTGCGCGCCAAATTCAGTGGCGCGTGGATCGCCAACAACAGCTACGACAAGGCCCTGGCCGGACACGCCCTGGCCTCCGGCTACGCCGACGCGATCGCCTTCGGACGCCTTTTCATTTCCAATCCCGACCTGGTGCGCCGCCTGCGCGAGGACGCGCCGCTGGCGCCGCTGCGACAGGACACCCTGTACGGCGGCGGCGCCGAGGGCTACACCGACTACCCTGCCCTGCCGGACTGAGCGCAAGTCATGCACACCGTCGCCAGCAGCGGGCGGCGGTGTGCTTATCGAGTCCTGGGCATTTCGCCACGCCGGCGCATGCGCTCGCTACAACACCATGCCGCCCGACGCCTCGATCCGCTGGCCGTTGATCCAACCTGTGCCGGGCGCCAGCAACGCGGCCACCACCGGGCCGATGTCGTCAGGCAGGCCGACCCGGCCTAGCGCGGTGATCGCAGCGACGTTCGCGTTGAGCTGCGCATTGTCACGCACCGCGCCCCCACTGAAGTCGGTCGCGATCGCTCCCGGCGCCAGGGTGTTGGCACGGATGCCGCGCTCGCCCAGCTCCTTGGCCAGATACCGCGTGAACACCTCCACCCCGCCCTTCATCATCGCGTAGGCGGAACTACCCGGCAGCGCAAACCGGGCCAAGCCACTGGACAGGTTGAGGATGCGTCCGCCATCGGCCAGCAACGGCAACAACGCCTGGGTCAGGAAGTAAGGCCCCTTGAGGTGGATGCGCACCATCTCGTCGAACTGCGCGGCGGTGGTATCTGCGATCGATGCGTGCAGGCCGACGCCGGCATTGTTGACCAGCGCATCGATATGGCTGCGCTGCCAGCGACCGAGCACGGCGTTGACTTGCCCGGCGAAATCCGCGAACTGCAGGTGATCGCCTACATCCAGTTGCAGTGCAGTGGCGCGACGGCCCAGCGCCTCGATCTCGGCGACTGCCGCCGATGCCTCGTCGCGGTTGTGGTGGTAGCTGAGGATGATGTCGCTGCCCTGTCGGGCCAGATGCACTGCGGCATTGCGGCCCAGGCCGCGGCTACCGCCGGTAATCAAGGTGATGGGGTTGGATGTCGTCATGGCGATCTTCGCTGGATGCGGCGTGGCCGCGATGCAGCCACATTATTGTGATTGCAATAACGAATAAATTGGCCAATCATGATTTTACTGTTCGCTAATTAAGAACAATCGATGGACACGCTGGCCTGTCTTCGCATCTTCATGCGCGTGGTCGAACTGAGCAGCTTTACCCGTGCCGCCGATACACTCGGCCTGCCCAAGGCCAGCGTTTCCACTGCCGTGCAACGGCTGGAAGCCAGCGTCGGCACCCAGTTGCTGCACCGGACCACCCGACGGGTACGGCCCACTGCCGATGGCGCCACGTTCTACCAGCGCAGCCGCGACCTGGTCGATGACATGGACGAATTGCAAAGCATGTTCCAGCGCGATACCACGCAACTGCGTGGACGCCTGCGCGTGGACATGTCCGCAGGCATGGCTAACCGGCTGGTGATTCCGCGATTGGCCGAGTTCCTGGCCGAGCATCCTTCGCTGGAAGTCGAGATCAGCGCCACCGACCGCCGCGTGGACGTGGTACGCGAGGGCTTCGACTGCGTACTGCGCGTGGGACCGCTGGACGACAGCACCTTGGTGGCGCGCCCGCTGGGAACGCTGCGCATTGTCAACGCCGCCAGCCCGGGCTATCTCGCCCGGCGCGGCATCCCGCGCACGCTGGCCGACCTGGCCGAACACGACCTGGTGCATTACGTCGGCATCCTTGGCCAACGCTCGCCAGGCTTCGAGTATCGCGAAGGCGATGGCTATCGCAACTTGCCGATGCGCGGACCGGTCACCGTCAACAATAGCGAGGCCTACCAGGCGGCGGCGCTGGCGGGGCTGGGCATCATCCAGTCGCCGGCAATGAGCCTGCTGCCGCGCTTCGCCGACGGCTCGCTGGTGGAAGTGCTCGCCAGGCAACCGTCCGAGCCGATGCCGGTCACGCTGTTGTACGCGCAACGCCGGCACCTGCCGCAGCGCGTACAGGTATTCATGGACTGGATCGCGCAGGTGCTGGCGCCGCACCTGGATCCCATCGAGGCTCCTTGCCGCTGATGCCCCACCCCAAGGAAATCGCCTGGAAGCAGCTTCGCGCGCATGAAAAAGTCCATCACACGCTCTAAGATCAGGTCCGATTCCTTTGCAACGGAGCACGCGATGCGGCGACTGCTACCCATTTTGCTGTGCGGCGCACTGCTGTTCAGCGCACCTGCGGTGGCGGTACCGTTCTGGGGTGCCAGGCAATCCAGCGCGGTCGACACGCCACCGGCGCAGCTCAAGCCCGGCGAATGGTTCTGGGGCGGCGTGACCAAGGGCTGGGGGCCGATGGCGGTGATCGTCAGCCTGACCGAGCAGCGGGCCTATGCCTACCGCAATGGCATCCTGATCGGGGTGTCCACGATCAGTTCCGGCAAGGCGGGGCACGAGACGCCTACCGGCGTGTTCACCATCCTGCAAAAGGACAAGGATCACCGCTCCAGTCTCTACAACGACGCGCCGATGCCTTACCAGCAGCGCCTGACCTGGGGTGGCGTGGCGCTGCACGCCGGTGGCCTGCCCGGCTACCCGGAATCCCACGGCTGCGTGCATCTTCCGTCCGAGTTCGCACGGCTGCTGTTCGACAACTCCAACATGGGCATGGTGGTGGTGGTGTCCGAAGCCGGCGTCAGCGCCGATGACATCGTGCATCCCCATGCCGTCAGCCCGATCGATCCGCATACCGGCGCCGAACGTCCGGTGCTGCCGCTACCCGATGGCCAAGCCTACGCCTGGCATCCCGAACTCGCCGCTACCGGACCGGTGTCGATGCTGGTAAGCAGTGCCGACCAGCAGTTGGTGGTCTATCGCAACGGCACGGAAATCGGCCGCGCCCGCGCCGAACTCAACAGTGGCGGCGACGCGCTCGGCACCCAGGCCTTCATCGTCGGCCAGGGCTTCTTGCCGGGCGAGATCCCCGGCCTGTCCGGCAAGCGCATGCCCAACTGGATGCGCATCGGCATCCCCGGCAGCAACCGCAATGTCGGCACGCCACTGGCGGCGAGCACTATCGACAATCTCAAGGTACCGGACGGATTTCTAGCGGCAGTGCTGCCGCTACTGCTACCTGGCGTGGTACTGGTCGCCACCGATCAGCCGATCCTGCCGGAAACCACCGGCGGCAAGCTGCAACTGCTCGATTCCGACCCGCCGGAGACCGGCACAAGCCAGACGCAATGACA
>JAATFS010000230.1 GCA_015655035.1 Lysobacterales bacterium
TGCTGGCCACGTGGTGCTGCAGGTCAACGACGACGGACGCGGTGGCGCCATCGTACCGGGCAACGGTCTGTGCGGCATGCGCGAGCGTGTGCAGGCGTTGGGGGGAGACCTGCGGCTGGAGTCGTCGCGTGGTGGCGGTGTGCAGCTGCAGGCCCGGCTGCCGCTGCCGCCCTCAGCGGCGCTGGCACGGCCGCTTGCGGTCGTCGCGATTCCTGCCGCTTGAGCGGCGACGCTCTGCTAACGTGCCGGTGATGATTGCACGCTCGGGAGAATCGTAAGGTGATGCGTGTACTGCTGGCCGAGGACCAGGCGATGCTGCGCGGTGCGTTGGCGGCACTGCTCGCACTGGAGGGCGACATCGAGGTGGTGGGCAGCGCGGGCGACGGCGAGAGTGCATGGCGCGAGCTGCAGCGGTTGGCGCCGGACGTACTGGTGACCGACATCGAAATGCCTGGATCGAGCGGGCTGGAACTGGCGCAGCGAATCCAGCGCCAGGCGCTGCCGGTACGGGTGGTGATCGTCACCACCTTCGCCCGTCCGGGGTTCCTGCGGCGCGCGCTGGATGCCGGTGTCGGTGGCTATCTGCTGAAGGATGCGCCGGCCGAACAGCTCGCCGCGGCGTTGCGTCAGGTCCATCGTGGCGGCCGGGTGATCGATCCGCAGCTGGCACTGGATGCCTGGGCGGAGGCCGACCCGCTCAGCGATCGCGAACGCCGGGTGCTGCGCCTGGCCGGGGAAGGCCGTTCGGCCAGCGAGATCGCCGAACAGCTGCATCTGTCACATGGCACGGTGCGCAACTATTTGTCCGAGAGCATCGGCAAACTCGGCGTGTCCAATCGGATCGAGGCCTATCGCCTGGCGCGGCAGAAGGGTTGGCTGTAGCGGTCGATGCCGGGCAATTCCGGGCGCCGGAAACAGCGATGCCGGCAGGCGGGCGCCTGCCGGCATCGCACGATCCGGGCCGTCTGAATATCCCCTGCTGCTACGTGCTGGCAGGGCAATGCCGGATCAGAACGACCAGGTGAAGGTCAGCGAGCCATTGCGCGGCTCGCCCCAGGCGCCGTAGCCGGTGATCTGCGCGTAGTACTTCTTGTCCAGCAGATTGTTGAGGTTCACCTGCACCGAGAATTCCGGTGACAGGCGGTAGCGCGCGAACGCAGTGACCAGGGCATAGTCGCCCTGTTCGAAGCGGCCGTAGGTGGCAACGTCGTAGTAGATGCCGTTCTGCCAGTTCACGCCGCCGCCGAAGGTCAGCTCGGCGATGCTGCGCGGCGTATAGCTGGTGTAGAGCTTGACCGTGGTGTTGGGCAGGTTGGTATTGATATCCGAGTCGCTGGCATCCTTGGCGATGTAGCGCGAGTAGCCGAAGGTGGCATTCCAGCCCGGTGTCAGTTCGCCGTTCACTTCCAGCTCGAAACCACGGCTGACGGTGCCACGCGCAGCGATGTAGGCGAATTCGCCGGTGGTGCTGCCATTCACCAGTTCGGTGGTGGCCTGGGCAACATTGTCTTGTTCGATGCGGAACACCGACAGCGATGCATTCAGGCGGTCGTCGAACCACGCCGCCTTGACACCTGCTTCGTAGCTCTTGCCAGTGACCGGGTCCAGGTACGATCCGGCCTGGTTGCGATACTCCTGCGGCTGGAAGATATCGGTGTAGCTGGCATAGGCCGACCAGGTGTCGTTGATCGTGTACACCAGGCCTGCATAAGGCGTGGTTTCCTTGTGTTGGGCAGCATAGGGTACGAGGGAATCGTTGACGCCATCGCGCTTCCAATCGGTATAGCGCGCGCCCACGATCAACTTCAGCGGATCGGCGAGGGAAAGCCGCGCGGCGACATAGGCCGCCTTCTGCTTGACGACCCCGTAGCTATAGACGGCCAGTGGGTTCCAGTTCGGTTCCGGCCACTCGGCGCCGGTCCAGCCGAGGTAGCTGCTCATCGGCGCCGGGAAGTCGTACGCGCCGGTATTGATGTAATCGCGCTTGTTGTAGCTGAGGCCGCCCACAAGCTCGTGCTCGCGTCCGAACAGCTGGAACGGGCCGTCGGCATAGACATCGACACCATCAACCTTGCGCTGGGTGACGTAGTACCCGGAGTACGGCACCACTCCGGCGCCGGTTTCCTTGTTGAAGCCGTAGATCGTGTAGTACGGGTAGAACAGCTTGTCGGTGACGTCGGTCTTGTCATGCGTGGCGTTCAGCTTGATCTTCCAGCCGCTGTCGAAGTCGTGCTGCAAGGTCGCGAAGGCGCGCTTGGTGGTGGTGTTCCAGAACGTCCAGTCGGCGGCCGGGTTGAACGAGCGCGAATAGTTCGTACGGCTGCCATCGGAGTACCACATCGGGAAGCCACCCCAGGTGACGTCGTCCGATTCCTTCTTCTGGTAGTCGTAGCCCACGCTCAGTTGCGTGGATTCGCTCAGGTCGGCATCAATCACCGCATAGCCCAGGGTTTTCTGCTGGGAATAGCGATCCACGTTCGAATCGGTGTCGAGGTAGCTGCCGATCACGCGCGCGCGCACGCTGCCGCTGGCATTGAGCGGCGTGGTGACGTCGACGGTGGAGCGGGTGCGCCCCCAGCTGCCGGCGTTGACCGAAA
>JAATFS010000103.1 GCA_015655035.1 Lysobacterales bacterium
CGAGCTTTCTCACCGACCTGGTGTACCTCCTGATCGGCCCGATCTGGGTACTGGCCAAGCTCTACCGGCGCATGGGCTGGCGCTACTAGGGCGCTGCCCTTCGACGTCCTCGCAGCGTCCATGAAACAGTCCGCTGTTGCTCGGATAACGGCGCAATCACCCGACCCCCAGCTCCGCCGGACCCGGCCGAAACACCCGTGGCGAATAACCGAAATCCCGACGCGCCGGCTCGAGATCGAATACCAGATCCTCGCGCATCCGCAACAGCACCGCATCACTCATCCCTCGCAAACGACCGGCACGATGCGCCACCCACAACACCGAAGCGAAGGCGGACGTCGGCAACCGATACAACCGCGCCGACGGACCCAGCGCCGCCAGCACCCGCTCCACCATCTGCCGATAACTCAACACCTCGCCACCGCCCAGCGCATAACTCCGCTGATAGGTAGCACTGCGATCCAGCACGTCCATCGCCGCCTGCGCGAGATCGTCCACATGCACCGGCTGGCGCAGCCCGTCTGCCGCGCGCGGCAACACGAACACGCCACTGCGTTGCGCGATCCGCGCGATGCGGGTCAGCGTGCGGTCGCGGCCCGCCCCGTAGACCAGCGTGGGCCGCAACACGGTGGCGGCGGTCCCGCGCTTTGCCGCCGCCGCGAACAGGTGCTGCTCGGCCTGCTCCAGGCGCTGCGCCACATCGCGCTCGGCCGCGTCGATCGAGCGCTGCTTCACCTGCAGGCTGGTCGAACCGAACGCCACCACCCGCGCCGCCTTGATCGCATGCGCCGCGTACCAGTGCGCGAAGTGATCCAGCGGCCCGCAACTGAAGATCGCATCGATACCCAGCGCGGCTGCGGGCGGCTGCGACAGATCACCCTGCTGCCAGGTCAGGCCCGGACGTGGCGCGCGCGGCTGGCGCGACCAGGCGGTGACCTCCCAACCGGTAGCCAGCAAACGTTCGAGCACCCGCTCACCGATCTGGCCACTGCCGCCAAATACCAGTGCGCGACGCGTGGCCATCGAGGGCAAAGGGGCAGCGAAGATTTCGGCAGGAGGCGACATCGCACCAGAATAACCGCTGCGCTGCGCACCCGCTCTGCCGCACTGGCTGCGAACACGTCGCCATGACGCCACGGCGACGGCGCTTTGCTAGACTCCAACGCCTGCTCGCGAATCTCGTATTCCCTGCATGATCCCTGTTCTCGACATCTTGCTGGCGCTGCCATTCGTCCTGGCCGCCGCAGTGGCATCGGCTACCCGCCTTTCCCGCTCCGCACTCGCTTGGTTGGCGGCCGCTGCGCCGTTGGCCGGACTTCTGCTGCTCGGCACCTTGACGCCAGCGGTACTCGATGGCCGGCTGGTCCAAAGCTCGCATGCGTGGCTACCGCAGGTGGGGCTGGCATTCTCGCTGCGACTGGATGGGCTGGCGTGGATGTTCACGCTGCTGGTGCTAGGAATCGGCGCGCTGGTGGTGATGTATGCGCGCTACTACTTGAGCGAACGCGACAGCGCTGCGCGCTTCTACGCCTATCTGCTGCTGTTCATGGGCGCGATGCTGGGGATGGTGCTGTCCGGCAACCTGCTGTTGCTGGTGGTGTTCTGGGAACTGACCAGCATCAGCTCGTTCCTGCTGATCGGGTTCTGGTCGCACCGGCAGGATGCGCGGGACGGCGCGCGCATGGCGCTGGTGATCACTGGCGGCGGCGGGTTGGCCCTGCTCGGCGGCGTGCTGCTGATCGGCCGCATCGTCGGCAGCTTCGAGCTGGATGCGGTGCTGGCCGCCGGCGATGCCCTCCGCGCCAGCGCGCTGTATCCCTATGCGCTGATGCTGGTGTTGGCCGGGATTTTCACCAAGAGCGCGCAATTCCCGTTCCATTTCTGGCTGCCGCATGCCATGGCCGCGCCGACGCCAGTGTCCGCCTACCTGCATTCGGCGACGATGGTGAAGGCCGGCGTGTTCCTGCTGGCGAGACTGCATCCGGCGCTGGCCGGTACCGAGCTGTTCTTCTACACCGTCACCAGCATTGGCGCGATCACCCTGCTGTTGGGTGCCTGGAACGCGATCTTCCAGCACGACCTCAAGGGGGTGCTTGCGTATTCGACGATCTCGCACCTGGGCCTGATCACGATGCTGTTCGGGCTGTCTACGCCGATGGCGGTGGTGGCCGGCGTGTTCCACCTCCTCAACCATGCGGTGTTCAAGGCATCGCTGTTCATGGCCGCCGGCATCATCGACCACGAGACCGGCACGCGCGACATGCGCAAGCTCGGCAATCTGCGCAAGCTGATGCCGTTCACCAGCGCGCTGGCGATCATCGCCTCGCTGTCGATGGCCGGCATCCCGCTGCTCAACGGCTTCCTGTCCAAGGAAATGTTCTTCACCGTGGCGCTGGATACCCCGGTGCCGCTGCCGGTGCGAGTAGTCCTCACCGCCACTGCGGTGCTGGCCAGCCTGCTGGCGGTCGCCTACAGCCTGCGCTTCGTGCATGACACCTTCTTCGGCGATGGCCCGCGCGACCTGGACCGGGTCCCGCACGAACCGCCTCGCTGGATGAAGATCCCGGTCGAGGTACTGGTGCTGGTGTGCGTGGCCGTGGGCGTGGCGCCGGCCTGGACGGTGGCGCCGGTGCTGCATGCCGCCGCCGGCGCGATCCTGGGCGATGCGTTGCCCGACTACAGCCTGTCGCTGTGGCACGGGCTGAACTGGCCGCTGGCGATGAGCGTGGCCGGCGTGCTCGGCGGCGTGCTGCTGTATGCCGCACTGCGCCGGCTGCTGGACCTGTATGCGGTGGAAAACCGTTCGCCCGGGCAGGCGCTGTTCAACTGGCATATCACCACCTTGTTCCGGCTGGCGGTGCGCTTTACCCAGGGCATCGCCAATGGCAGCCTGCAACGCATGCTCGCGCTGCTGGTGCTTGCCGCAGTGGTGGTGGCGGTCACGCCGTTCGTCGGCGCGGGCCGGCTGCCGGACTGGCCCGCGCCACAGCCCATGCCGCCGCTGGGCTGGGCGTTGTGGCTGCTGATGATCGCCTGTGCGCTATCCAGCCTGTTCCTGCACCGGCAACGCCTGTTGGCGGTGCTGGTGCTGGGCGGGACGGGGATGGCGGTGAGCCTGGCCTTCGTGTTCCTGTCGGCGCCGGACCTGGCGTTGACCCAGTTGGTGGTGGAGATGGTGACGCTGGTGCTGATGCTGCTGGCGATGAATTACCTGCCAGAGCGTTCGCCCGCCGAACGCGGCCGCTGGCGGCAGTGGCGGGACGCCACGCTGGCAGTGTCCGGCGGCGCCGGGCTGGCGACGCTGGCATATACGTTGATGACCCACCCGAGCCAGACCATGGCCGGCGAACTGCTGCAACGCTCGTTGCCGGAGGCCTATGGCCGCAACGTGGTCAACGTGATCCTGGTGGACTTCCGTGGCTTCGATACGTTCGGCGAGATCACCGTGTTCGCGATCGCTGCGCTGGTGGTGCATGCATTGCTGCGGCGCGCGCGGATGGCGCCGGAGAAGACCATGCCCGGGCCGCCGATCAAGCTGCCGGTGCCGGCCGATCTGGCGCAGCTGATGTTCCCGCTGACGCTGACGGTGTCGATCTTCCTGTTCCTGCGCGGCCACAACGCCCCCGGCGGCGGCTTCATCGCCGGCCTGGTGCTGGCGGTGCCATTGCTGATGCAGTACGTGATCCAGGGCAGCGCCTCGGTGGAGTCGCGCTTCGGTTTCGACTATATCCGCCTGATCGGCACCGGCCTGCTGATCGCCCTGGTCAGTGGCGCTGCCTCGATGCTGTTCGGGGTACCGTTCCTGACCAGTGGCCATCTGAACCTGGCAATGCCGCTGATCGGCAAGCTGGAACTCGCCAGTGCGATGGGCTTCGATACCGGCGTCTACCTGGTGGTGTTCGGCGCGGTCATGCTGGTGCTGTCGATGATGGGCACGATCAAGCCGTCTCGTACGCGTGATTCGCAGCGTGGCCAGATCGACCCGGCAAGACGTTCGGCACGTACGGGGAATACCCACTGATGGAACTGGCACTGGCGAGCGCCATCGGCGTTCTGGCCGCACTCGGCATCTACCTGCTGCTGCGCGCGCGCAGCTTCGATGTGATCCTGGGACTGACCCTGCTGTCGTACGCGACCAACCTGCTGATCTTCGCAGGCGGCCGCCTGCGCCAGAGCCAGCCGCCGGTATTGCGCGACGGCGTGGCCCCCACGCTGGCCGAGCACGTCGATCCACTACCGCAGGCACTGGTGCTGACGGCGATCGTGATTGCGTTCGCAATGACCGCCGTGAGCCTGGTGCTGGCGATGCGCAGCCGTAGCGACAATCACAGCGACCATGTGGATGCGCACGAGTCTGAATCTGAATCCATATCCGAATCGGAATCCGAGGCGACGACAGTGGAAGAGGCGCCGCGCCGATGAACCACCTGTTGATCCTGCCAATCCTGATCCCGATGCTGGGCGCGGCGCTGTCGCTGTTCGTCGAGCACCGCCGCTATGGTCGCCACGCCAGGCGCGGCGTGGCCTGGGCTTCGCTCACGCTGCTGGCGTTGGCGGTGCTGGCGATATTCACCCGCGCCAGCGAGGGCCAGGTGCTGGTCTATCTGCTCGGCGACTGGCCGGCGCGGCTGGGGATCGCGCTGATGGCCGACCGCTTGTCAGCCTGGATGCTGCTGACCACGCTGCTGCTGGCGATCCCCTGCCTGCTGCATGCCTGTGCTGGCTGGGATCGGCGCGCGCCGCATTTCCATGCGCTGTTCCAGTTCCAGCTGATGGGCCTGAACGGTGCGTTCCTCACCGGCGACGTGTTCAACCTGTTCGTGTTCTTCGAGGTGATGCTGATCGCCTCGTACGGGCTGCTGCTCAGCGGCGGACGCGGGCTGCGCATGCGCATTGGCTTGCACTACGTGATCTTCAACGTCGCCGCCTCCACGTTGTTCCTGATTGCGCTGGGCCTGCTGTATGCGCTGCTGGGATCGCTCAACATGGCCGAGCTCGCCGTGCGCATCGCCGCGTTGCCGGCACAGGACGTACCACTGGCCAAGACCACCCTGGGGCTGCTGCTGCTGGTGTTCTGCAGCAAGGCCGGGCTGCTGCCGCTGTACCTGTGGCTGCCGGAAACCTATTCGCGCGCCCCGGCGGCAATCGCGGCGCTGTTTGCGATCATGACCAAGGTCGGGCTGTACGCGGTGTTGCGGGTATCTTCGCTGTGGTTCGGCGCGAGCGCCGGCGCGATGCAGGGCTTCGGCAGCCGCACGCTGCTGTGGGCCGGCATTGCCACCCTGGTGCTGGCCGCGCTCGGGGTGATGGCGGCGGTACGGCTGCGGGTACTGGTGTGCTACCTGGTGGTGTTCTCGGCAGCGACGCTGTTCATCGCGTTCTCGCTGGGCGACACCGGTGCGCTCGGCGCCGGGCTGTACTACCTGCCTCACAGCAGCTTCGTCGCCGCGGCGCTGTTCATGATCGCCGACCTGATTCAGCGCCGCCGCGGCAGTGCCGGCGACCACAAGGAAATCATCGCGCCGCTGCCCGGGCGCGGCGTGCCCGGCAGCATGTTCCTGATCGCCGCGATCGCGGTGGCCGGCCTGCCGCCGCTGTCCGGCTTCCTGGCCAAGGCCGCGCTGCTGCAACACGTGCCCGCCGCATTGA
>JAATFS010000205.1 GCA_015655035.1 Lysobacterales bacterium
CCGCTGGTGAGCAATACGGCGTCGATCGGGCTGTGGCGCAGGCCCTCGCTGGGCCACAGCGCGGGGCTTGCCAGCAACTGCTGGCGAAAATCGGGAGAGGCGTTGATCAGCAGCCAGCGGACGCCATCGGCGCTGACGGCAAGGCTGGTCTGAGTACGGCGCTGGGCACCCGGCGCTTGCTGCCATGCCCGCACGCTGGCGGGTGTGTGGCAGTTCCACTGCGGGTGCCCACCACCGGCCGCCGATCCCAGAACGATGATGCGCATCGTGGATTGTTACCTGTTTCTGCCGGCGCGAGCCGCTCGTGCATCAAAGGGAAAGGCGGTACTTCGGCTTACAGTTCGCCGGAGGCGTAGCAGTTGATCTCGGCACCCACGCAAATCTCACGGATGGCCGGCTTTTTCCAGGTCTTCATCGCAGTACTCCCGAGTTTGGTAGAGAAGACATCCGCACCCATGAAAACGGCAGGGGCGCGGACATCCCGTACAGATTAGGCCGATGGCCCGCGGCAATTGTAAATCCGGGGTCAAAAGCATGAGGAGGGGCTTGGTGGAATACCGTCAACAAACCGGCCGGCCAGCGCGCCGTGCAGGTCAGTGGCGCCCCGGCCGTCACTGGCGGTGCCGATGCATTGTTAGGAAGGCGCCAGGCACGCTAGTGTAGGTGTCGTTTCCTATCGAAGCCCTGCGTTGTGATCCGTTCTCCGCTTACCGGTCTGGATGCGCTGCTGCAGCGGCCTGCCGCCTCCGTGGTGCCGCCGCAGTTGCGAGAAGCATTGCTGCACACCTGGAACACGCTGCCTGAAACCGGCGGCGTGCATGCGCCGTGGCCGGTGCTGGCCGATACCCTGGATGCGTTGGCGTTGCTGTCGGCGGACGAGGCCACGCTGGTGGCCACGCTGTTGTTCGACCTGCCGTCGTTGCGCGCGGCGTTGCCGGAGCAGGCCTGGGACGGCACGGCGCGCCGGCAAGCGGTGCAAGGCCTGCTGGAAGGCCTGGATGCGGCCGATCAGGTCTGGGACCTGCACGCCGGCCGCGAGGCCGGGCGCAACAGCGAGGGCCTGCGTCGCCTGCTGTTGGCGATCATCCATGACCTGCGCGTGGTGCCGATCCTGTTGGCGCGGCAACTGGCGCGGATGCGGGTGGCCGATCGCCTGTCCGAGGAGCAGCGCCGCGCATTGGCGCAGCTGACCCGGGACATCCACGCGCCGCTGGCCAATCGCCTGGGCATCTGGCAGCTGAAATGGGAGCTGGAGGATCTGGCGTTCCGCCACCTGGAGCCGGACACCTATCGCCGCATTGCGCGCGAGGTGGACGAAACCCGGATCGAGCGCGAGCGCTACATCGAGGCGGTCAAGCGCATGCTGTCGCGTACGCTGGCCGAAAATGGGTTGCGTGCGGAAGTCAGCGGCCGGCCGAAGCACATCTACAGCATCTGGCGGAAGATGCAGAAGAAGAAGCTGGCGTTCGACCAGCTTTACGATGTCCGCGCGGTGCGGGTGATGGTGGACGATGTTGCCGCCTGCTACGCCGCGCTCGGCGTGGTGCATGCGTTGTGGGTGCCGGTACCCAGCGAGTTCGACGACTACATCGCCCGGCCCAAGGCCAATGACTATCGCTCGCTGCACACGGCGGTGGTCGGGCCGGAAGGGCGCACCGTCGAGATCCAGATCCGCACGCACGAGATGCACGCCCAGGCCGAGCTCGGCGTGGCCGCGCACTGGCGTTACAAGGAAGGCGGCAAGGGCGCGGAGAAGTCCTTCGATCGCAAGATCAGCTGGATGCGCCAGTTGCTGGAGCAGTCGCAGGACGGCGAACCGGGCGAACTGGCCGGAGCGCTGGACGCCGAGCTGGTCGAGGACCGGGTCTATGCGCTGACGCCCAAGGGCGAGGTGATCGACCTGCCGCAAGGCGCCACGCCGCTGGATTTCGCCTACCACGTGCATACCATGGTCGGGCACCGTTGCCGTGGCGCCAAGGTCAACAATCGGATCGTGCCTCTGGCGTATCGGCTGCGCAGCGGCGATCGGGTCGAGATCATGACCGGCAAAGAGGCCGATCCCCGCCGCGACTGGCTGCTGCCGGCCAATGGTTTCCTGGCCAGCGGGCGTTCGCGCGACAAGGTGCGTGCGTGGTTCCACAAGCTCGACCGCGCCCGCAATGTACAGGCGGGCAAGGATCTGCTGGATCGGGAACTGAAACGGCTCGGACTGCAACATGCCGATCTGCTGCCGATGGCGCGTAAGTTCCACGCAGACGGGATCGATGACCTCTACATCCAGGTCGCGCTCGGCGACACCGGTCCGAGCCAGGTCAGCCGGGCGCTGCTGGAGGCCGAGCGCGCGGCCTCGC
>JAATFS010000426.1 GCA_015655035.1 Lysobacterales bacterium
AAATCGCGCGTTCCATCAACGCGCCGTTGTTGGTCAACACCCCGATCGGCGTGTGCGCCGCCACGGCGGCGACCTGGTCGAGCACGCGCGGATCGGCGCGGCAGGCGGCCACCCGCGCGGCAATCCAGGTTTCCTCGTCCAGCGCCGTGCCCAGGCCTTCGCCAAGACGGCGCAAGTAGGTCGGGGTGTCCAGCTCGCCACCGTCGTACGCGGCTTCCAGGCCGGCGTCGAACAATGCGCGGCTGACCTGCGCGATATCGCATCCGCTGGCAGCGGCCAGGTGCGCCAGCCGCAACGGTCGCCGGTACTGTGCCAGCACTCCGTCGAAGTCCAGCAACAGCAGCCTGGGCGGGGTGGCGATCATGCGAGCGGGAGGCCGGATGCGTGCGCTGTGCGGCAAGGGCGGGGGGCAGAAGACATGAGCGGCGGCCGAGATTCGATCTTCCAGCATAGCCCGACGATCTCGCGAGGGTAGCCCGCCATCGTGCGATAGCCCCACAAACCGGCCCTGGGCCGTGTCAGCCGACCCGGCTGCCTACCCGTCCAGTCCGTACCTACCCGTCGGATGCGTCCGCCTGGCGGTCATCGCTGGCTATGTTCGATGTGTACAGCGGCGCTGCGGTTGATCACCGGCTCGGGGAGCCGGGCGGCGCGCTCGAACCACTTCATATGTCATCCAGGGGTATCAGAGAAATGGGTAAACGCATCAAATCCGACCGTTTGGCCGCATCGGTATCGGCAATCCTCGGCCGGGCACGCTGTGGCAACGTCGCCGCTTCCATGGCCTTGCTACTGGCCGGCGTGCAGGCGTTGCCGGCGTGGGCACAGGATGCCAGTGGCGACGCCACCACGCTGGACGCGGTCAGTGTCGTGGGCATCGGATCGACCCGTACCACGGCGTCGGTATCGGCGACCGAGATCGAGGCGCAGGTGCCAGGGGTGGCACCGCAGCAGTTGCTGGCCTCGCTGCCTGGGGTCAACGTCCAGACCACCGATCCGTTCGGCTTGTACGAGTTCGGCAATTCGATGACCATCCGCGGCTTCTCCGCCAACCAGATCGGCGTCACGCTGGACGGCGTGCCGATCGAGACCTACGACACTCGCGAGGGCGGTCCGATCAGCCGCTACGTTTCCAGCGAGAACCTGCTGGACGTGACCGTGTCCGCCGGCTCGGGCGACGTGACCCAGCCTTCCTACCACGCCTTGGGCGGCGCGGTCCGCTACACCAGCCTGCCGCCCAAGGGCGGGGACAGCTGGAGCGGCAACCTGAGCCAGACCTTCGGTTCGGACGACCTGGTGCGCACCTTCGTTCGCCTGGATACGCCGGAGTGGTGGGCGGGTGGTCCGACCGCCTACATTTCGGCCTCGCGTACACAGGGCGGGGTATGGGACATGCCGCCGGCTACGCAGAAGAGCGACCACTTCGAAGCCAAGATCCGCCAGGCCTGGGACGCAGGTAGCCTGACCCTGGGCTGGATCTACAACAACCGCAGCGACTACGACGTGCAGTCGTACAAGTCCGATGGTTCGGTGGACTGGCAGTTGCATGAGCGCATCACCGGCAATCCGGAAGTGGATGCCGAGCACTACACCGAATGGCAGAACGGCCGCCGCGATTCGTTGCTCAGCCTGGCGGGCGACTTCCTGTTTACCGATAGCATCGCTTTCAAGTTCACGGGCTACTACGAAAACAAGAATGGCTGGGGCGTGGGTGGCACCCCGCCCGGCACCGCGACCGGGCTGTACAACAAGGCCATCGCCGACACGCCGGGGCGTACCGATATCGCCCTCCTCGATCCGCAGGCGCAGGACGAGAACGGGAAGCCGCTACTCGACCAGAATGGTGACTATGTCCACGTCGGCTCCATGACCCGCCGCGAAGAGATCATCAGCGGCGATCGCTACGGCGTGACCACCTCGGTGGCCTGGGAAACCGAGCACAACAAGCTCGAGGTCGGCGCCTGGTACGAAAACTACGACTTCGACCAGGTGCGGCCGCTGTACAACCTCGATCCGAACACGGGCAGCTTGCTCAAGGGAGAGCTGCCGGTGGTGGTCTACTACGACAACCACTTCTCCACCGAGGTCAAGCAGCTCTACATCAAGGACACGCTGCGCCTGCTCGACGACCGCCTGACCGTGGAAGTCGGTGCCAAGGGGCTGGACGTCAAGCGTGACTACCAAGGTATCGCCAACGTCGCCGACTTCAATACCAGCACCATCCGCAACGTCACGCTGAAGAACAGCGACTGGTTCCAGCCGCAGGTCGGCGCCAGCTATTCGTTCGACAACGGCGTGCAGGTGTTCGCCAACTATGCAGAGAACTTCAGCTCTGCGCCGCGCCTGGCGTTGACTTCTGGTGCGTTCAATCCGGACATCCAGCCGGAAGAATCCAAGAACATCGACATGGGCATCCGCGCCGAGTCGACCAACTGGAGCGGCTACGTCGCGATCTACCGGGTCAACTACGAAAATCGCATCATCGAGCTGACCGATTCCGATCCGCTGGTGGTCGCTCCGTCGATCTATGCCAATGTCGGCGATGTGGAGACCACCGGTGCGGAAATCTCGGGCCTGTGGCGCCCGGCCGAAGGCTGGCGTCTGGGTGCGTCTTTGACCTGGAACAAGTCCGAGTTCCAGGACAACTACTTCGGCCCGGTCAGCGGCGCGCTGGTAAAGGTCGAGGGCAACGAGGTTCCGGATTCGCCGAAGTTCATGTTCAGCGTCAACGGCGGCTGGGAAGGCGAGCACTTCTTCGCCAACCTCGATGCCAAGTACACCGGCAAGCGCTACGGCGATACGCTCAATACCGATCGCGTGGATTCGACCTTGATCTTCAACGGCAGCGCCGGCTACCAGGGCGACCGCGAGGGCTTCCTTGCCGGTGGCCGCTTGCAGGTCTCGGTCTACAACATCCTCGATGACGACGATGCCATCGGCGCGATCTTCCCCAACGAGAGTTCCGGTTCCTACAACCTGATCGCGCCGCGACAGGTGTTCGCCAGCCTTTCCTACAAGTTCTGATCGGTACGGCGGTACCGGTCCCGCGTGAGCGGGCCGGTACCGCCGCGGATGTGCCATGACCGCGGAGTGGGGCTTCGATGCAGGTCGACAATGCAATGACGCGTCGCCAGTTGCTGGCCCGGATCGGGATGGCGGCGGGCGGCGCGATGATGTATCAGGCAATGAGCAGTCTGGGCATGGCGGCCGAATCCAACTTCCAGCGCCCGTTCCGGCTGGACGGCAGCGGCAATGGTGCATCGGTATTGATCCTGGGGGCGGGGCTGGCCGGGTTGACCGCCGCCTACGAACTGCAGAAGGCCGGATACCGCGTGCAGGTGCTGGAGTTCAACGATCGCCCCGGGGGACGCAACTGGACGTTGCGCGGCGGCGACCGCTACACCGAACTGGGCGGAGCCACCCAGCAGTGCCAATTCGACGAAGGCAACTATCTCAATCCCGGACCGTGGCGCATCCCGCACCATCACAAGGCGGTGCTCAGCTACTGCAAGCAGTTCGGCGTGGCGCTGTAAGCGTTCAACCAGGTCAACTACAACGCGCTGCTGCACAGCCAGAAGGGATTCGGCGGCAAGCCGCAGCGCTTCCGCGACAT
Source organism: Lysobacterales bacterium (assembly GCA_015655035.1). GTDB lineage: Bacteria > Pseudomonadota > Gammaproteobacteria > Xanthomonadales > Xanthomonadaceae > JAATFS01. Next base: position 3,614 of record JAATFS010000426.1, read on the forward strand.
CGACGCCGACTACAAGGGGCATGTGTCCGAGCTGCTGGCCAAGTGCACGCAGCAACACGCGCTGGATCAGGTGGTCAGCCAGCAAGACCAGGAACTGCTGCTCGAATCCCTGCGCAATTGGGGGGCGCTGGATCATCGCTTCGGCTACGTCAAGGGCAAGGAGAGCAGCGAGCGCCGTGGCTTTGCACGGTATCCCGGCGGCGGCCTGGCCGGTAAGCCAGAGTTTTCCGAACCGTTTTCGGTACACGACGTATTGCAGTCGCGGCTGTGGACCACGCTGGCGGCCGGCAACAACTACGAGATGCAGACCACGATGTTCCAGCCGGTCGGGGGCATGGACCAGATCGGCAAGGCGTTCGCACGCCACCTGAGCGGCAATGTGATCCGCTACAACGCCAAGGTCACCGGTATCGACCAGGATGCCCAGGGCGTCAGTGTGCGCTGGCAGGACACCGCGGCTGGCGGCGACGAGCAGGTGGCTACCGCCGACTGGTGCATCTGCACGATCCCGTTGTCGATTCTCAGCCGTATTCCATTGACGGCCGGCGATGCGATGACCACCGCGATCACCAAGGTGCCGTACGCGGCGTCGGTCAAGGTGGGCTTGCAGTTCAAGCGCCGCTTCTGGGAAGAGGACGAGGCGATCTATGGCGGCATCAGCTATACCGATCTTCCGATCACTTTGATCAGCTATCCCAGTACCGGCTATCACAGCCGCGGCAAGGCAGTATTGCTTGGTGGATATGTCTGGGGGCTGGAAGCGTTCGAGTTCACCTCGATGTCGCCGGCGGAGCGCGTACGCAAGGCCGTCGAATACGGTACCCAACTGCATCGGCAGTATCCGCAGGAGTTCGACACCGGCATTGCGGTCGGCTGGCATCGGGTGCCCTTCACCCATGGCTGTTTCGGCATGTGGTCCGAGCAGGTGCGCGCCGAGCATTACGAAAACCTGTGCCAGATCGACGGACGTATCGCGCTGGCCGGCGAACACGTGTCCTATATTCCGGCCTGGCAGGAAGGGGCGATCCTGTCCGCGCACGATGTGGTCGAGCGTCTCCACCATAAGATCGTTGCACAAGGGGGGCATACATGAGCGCGCGACCGTTCTGTCTCACGCTGGCGGTGGTGGGAGTGCTCGCGGTGTTGATGCTGCCACCTGGCCTGTCCGAGTTGCGCGCGCAGAGTTCCGATGCCACGCCGTTGTATCCACAGGCCGGCTTCGGCGATGCCTCGGGCGAGACCGTGTACAAGGCGATATGTCAGGGCTGCCACATGCCGGCTGGCGAAGGTGCGTACGGTGCGGGGGAGTATCCCGCGCTGGCGGGGAATCCCAAGCTTGCCGCCGGACCCTACGTGGCCATGATGGTCGTGGATGGCAGTGGTGGCATGCCGGCCTTTGGCAGCATGCTCAACGATCAACAAGTCGCCGAAGTGGTCGCCCATGTCCGGACCCATTTCGGCAACACCTACGGCGATGCCATCAGTGCCGAAGACGTAAAAAGCCTGCGCCGCTGATGTCCTCCCTCATCTCACGTCTGTCGTCTCTCGTCTATCGGCCAGGAGCTGCCATGTCCCGTATCGCCTCGTTCGCCTTTGGCCTGTCCGTGCTGTGTTCGCCGTTATGGGCGCAGGCCGCCGATATCGTGCGCCACAAGATTCCCAACAGTGATTTTCCGATTGCCGCAGCAGTGGAAATTCCTGCTGGAAAGGCTACTGTCTATGTCAGTGGCAAGGTGCCCGCCGTGATTGATACGGATGCGCCAAAGAACTCGCAGGCCGCCTATGGAGACACCCGCGCACAGACCATCAGCGTTCTGAGCCAGATCAAGGCACAGCTCGAATCGATCGGCCTGGGCATGGGTGACGTGGTGAAGATGCAGGCTTTCCTGGTGGGCGACCCCGCACTGGGGGGCAAGATGGATTTCGCCGGCTTCATGGAAGGCTATCGCCAGTTCTTCGGTACCAAGGAGCAACCCAATCTGCCAGCGCGCTCGGCCTTCCAGATCGCAGCGCTCGGCAATCCCGTTTTTCGCGTCGAAATCGAGGTCGTTGCCGTACGTCCCTGAGCGGGCGTGGCCTATTCTCGTGTGTGTTGCAAACCCCTCAACCCTATGTCCAGCACTCGGAGTTCCTTCATGAAGTCCTCGCTTTCCCGCCGTTTGTTCCTGCGCGACTCGGTTCTGTTTGCCGGTGCCGCAGGTGCCGCCTCGCTGCCGCTGCTGGCCCGGGCGTCCGGCGAAGTGGCCGCTGCGCCCGCTGCCGGCGCGCTGGGGCCGGTGCAGATCAGCGCCAACGAATATCCCGATGGCCCGTCGCCGGCGGCGTTGAAGGCCATTGCTACCATCGCACCACTGGGTGGACGCTATCTGCACGAGGTGCAGCTTGAATTGCTCGAGGAGTTGTCGCGGCAGCTGGGCGTGGAAACGAAATGCCTGATGCCCTACGCCGGCTCGACCGAGCCGCTGGACTACACCATGCTGGCCTTCACTTCGCCGGAGCGTGCCCTGGTCACTGCCAACCCGTCCTATGAGCAAGGCTGGCGTGCGGCTGGCCGCAATGGTGCCAAGGTGCACAAGCTGCCGCTGCGCAAGGATTGGTCGCACGATGTGCAGGCAATGTGCGCCGCTGATGCAAACGCCGGCATCATCTATATCTGTAATCCCAATAATCCGACCGGCTCGGTCACGGCGCGCAAGGACATCGAGTACGTGCTGGAGCACAAGCCCAAGGGCAGCGTGCTGGTGCTCGACGAGGCCTATATCGACTTCTACGACTCCGCCGAAAGTGGCGTGGACCTGGTCGCTGCCGGCAAGGACGTGATCGTGCTGCGCACCTTCTCCAAGCTCTACGGCATGGCCGGCATCCGCCTGGGCTATGCGGTGGCACGCCCGGACCTGTTGGCCAAGCTGAAGTTCTACAGCATCAACAGCCTGCCGGTCACCGCAGTCGCGGCCGGATTGGCCAGCCTGCGCGACCCTTCGCTGGTTCCGACCCGGCGTGCGTCCAATCGCGCGATCCGCACCGACGTGACCACTTGGCTTGCCGCCAAGGGCTATGTCTGCAGTACCTCGCAGAGCAACTGTTTCATGGTCGACGTGAAACAGCCGGCGGAGACGTTCATCGAGGCAATGGCAACGCATGGCGTGATGGTGGGGCGCAGTTGGGAAGGCTTCCCGACCCAGTCGCGCATTACCGTGGGAACCCCGGCAGAAATGGCCCGCTTCAAGCAGGCATTCGCGCTGGTGGAAGCCGGCAAGCGCGGCAGCTACCCGATTCCGGAGCGACGTCGCCTGGCTGATCGCTATGTGCGACACACTGGCATACAGCTGGCCTGATCGACGGCAGTACAATCCGCCGGTTCCCTTCCTCGTTCATCAGGAGTCTGCCTTGAAGCTTTTGTCCGTGTGCCTGACCGCATGTCTGCTTGCTGCCGCTCCCGCTGCCTGGGCGCGTACCTGTGCGGTGACCATTGCCGGCAACGATCAGATGAAGTTCGATCAGAGCACGATCACGCTGGCTCCCGACTGCACCGAGGTCAGCCTGACCCTCAAGCACACGGGCAAATTGGCCGCCAACGTGATGGGGCACAACTGGGTGCTGAGCAAGACCGCTGACTTCCAGGCGGTCGCCAATGCGGGAATCCGGGCCACGATCGCCGACAGCTACCTGCCGAAGAACGATGCACGCGTGATCGTGCATACCAAGGTGATCGGTGGCGGGGATAGCACCACCATCAAGTTCCCGACCAGCAAGCTCAGCAAGGGTGGGGCGTACACGTTCTTTTGCTCCTTCCCCGGCCATTGGGCGATGATGAAGGGCACGCTCAGCTTCGGCTGAGCGTGTCTTGCGCAACCTGATGTCTCGCCGCAAGGCTTGCCCTGCGGCAGCTACGGCGCAGATGCCGTTCTAGGGATCCAGGCTCTACACGTCGGTGGAGCGTTCTGCCCGATCGATTCGATCAGAACGAAGAAGCTGAAACCGTTACTGCGCTGATACTGCTGTTTCAGCTATCGGCGCTGCCATCGCTGCCTACGTCTGGTCGCCGTGCAGCGAGGTCCGCGCAGGTCGTAGCCGCATCGCGTGCCGGCTCGGTCTGTCCACGCAGCAATCCGCGTTGCAGTGCATTGGCCAGCGCCGATTCGCGCGTCCGTGCTTCCAGTTTGCGATAGAGATTCTTCAAGTGGAACTTGACCGTGTTCTCGGACAGGTGCAGGCGCCGGGCGATCTGCTTGTTGGAATAGCCGCAGCCCAATTGTTCCAATACTTCGATCTCGCGTCCGCTGAAGATGTCGCTGACACCTTCTTCTTCCCCGCTCAGGCGATCCAGCAACGCCTGAATCGTCAGCGCGCGGGTGGTGCCGGCGATGACCTGGGGATCGTGCTGGCGCAGCGAGCGCAGCATCGCCTTGGCCGGCAAGCCGAGCTCGGTGATCACCTGCCAGCTCTGGGTGAGGGCGACATGGTCGAGCACGCGGTGCAGATACGGCAGTGCCGCAGCGGGTTCGCCGCGATACTGCAGCACCAGCGCAATGCGGGCGCGAGCACGCGCCAGATGGTATTGGTTGTCGCTGGCGATGCAGCTCTCTTCGATCTGGCGCAGCATTGCCAGCGCAGCGCTGCTGCGGCCGGCAAGGCGATGCCAACGGGCCAGCGCGAACCCCATCGCCGCGCGCTGGCGCCAGCTCTGGGGATGGAGCAGGGTATGGGTCATGCCGGATTCGCCACCGATCCGAGCGATCAATGAATCCAGTGCAGGGCTGCCGGGTTGATCCAGCAGTACGCTGACGCGCCAGGCGGTCGCCAGCTCCGACAGGCGCGACAGGTGGCGTTGATGCGCGATCTGCTCGATATGATCCAGTAGCGCCAGCGCGCTGCGGCCACTGCGGTCGCGTTGCCGTGCAAGCCCCAGCGCGGTCTCGTAGGCGCTGGCGAAGATGTCCAGCCAGCCGTCGTGTTGTTCGATCACCTCCAGTGCCGGTTGCAACAGATCGGCGGCCTGGTCGTGGCGCCCGTGTTCGTACTGGAGTTGTGCGAGCAGGCAACTGGAGGCGGCATGCAGTACACGGTCCAGATGCGCGTGACGGGCCGCCAGCGCCAACGCCTGTTGGTAGATGGCTTCGGCTTCGGCAAGCCGGCCGCGGTAATAGAAACTCTGGCCCAGGTGCAGCAGCGCGTAGTTGGCTCCGATCTCGCTACCGCAGCGCATCATCGCGTCGCGCCCGTCGATGGCGTACGTCTCGGCGGCGGCGAACTCGCCTCGGCCCAGCGCGGTGGTGGCGCAGATGCACAGCAGCGTGCCGTGGGCGAGGTGGTCGTCTTCGTCCAGCGCTGCCGCTTGTGCGGCGATCTGGGTGATGCCGTGCGGATTGGGGCAGATCTCGTCCAGCAGATCGCGCAGCAGTGCCACCACCACGGTGTAGTCGCGCTGGAACGGCTCGCGTTGTGCAGCGGGGAAGTCGCGGAAGCGCTCCAGCAACAATCGTGCGTGACCGAACTCGCCCAGCTTCATATGCAGATACGACTGGGTGAGATTGAGCGCGGGATTTTCGCGGATGGTGCGGTGATCGAAGTGACGCAGCAGCGCACGCACCTGTGCGGTGCCGTGGCGCAGCAGCAACTGCCACGTGCCTGCACGGGCGATGTAACTGGCTGCCAGTTCGTCGTGGCCGGCGCGCGCGGCGTGGCGCACCGCTTCGGGCAACTGCTGCTGTTGATCAAACCAGCGCGAGGCACGCTGGTGTACCAGCGATAGCTGCCCGGGATGCTCGCGCTCGAATTGCTGCTGTAGATAGTCGGCGAACAGCGAGTGATAACGGAACCACTCGTGCTCGCCATCCAGCGGCACCAGCAACCCATGGAAATGCGTCAGCCGGGACAGGATCATGCCGCTGTCAGTGGCCTGGCGTACCCAGTTGGCCAGCGTGGCGTTGAAACGCTCTAGCGGTGAGGTGTGCAGCAGGAAATCGCGGGTCAACGGGTCGAGGTCGTTGATCACCTGTTCGGCAAGATAGGCCGCGATCTCCACCGAGCGTCCGGAAAAGCGCGCCACCTGGGTGTGACGGTCGCTATCGGCCTCCAGCCACAGCCGCGCCAGGTGCAGTGCTACCGGCCAGCCTTCGGTGTAGCGACGCAGTTCGTCGGCCAGCGGCGCCGGTACGTTGCTGCCGAGCAAGGCATGGGTCTCGGCTTCGTCCAGCGTCAGCTCTTCGGTGCCGATACGGCTCAGCTGACCTTGTAGAGTGAGTCTTGCCACCGGCAACGCGGTGGGCTTGCGAGTGGCGAGCAGCAGATGCAAGCGCGTGCCGGAGTGCTCGACCAGGCGCAGCAGCAGATCGTCGATCATCGGGCTGCCGACGCGGTCGTAGTCGTCCAACAGCACCACCACCCGACGCGGCGCATTACGCACCGCACGGATCAGCAGGTTCACCGCAGTCGTCGGCTCCTGGTCGCGCTGTTGCAGCAGCGAGGTACACAGCCCTGGCTCGGCGCCCGCGCCTTGCAGGGCCAGCGCCAGGTGCCCGAGAAAGCGCGAGGTGTCGGCGTCTTCCTCGTCCAGCGACAGCCATGCGATGCCTTCGTCGCGCTCGAGCAGGAGCCGATGCCATTGCGCCAACAACGTGGTCTTGCCGAAGCCCGGCGGTGCCAGCAGTAGCGTCATTGCGCCCTGGTGCGCCTGCTCCAGGCGCACCAGCAGCGCATCGCGGCGAACCGCGTCCGGGCGCAGCAACGGTGGATCAAGCTTGCTGGCAAGGATCCAATCGGGAAGTGCTTGATCGCGCGGATGCGACGTGCGCGGATTGAGCAACGCAACTGGCTTGAGCATGAGGCGATGACAGCCCTGTTAATCGTCCTTTACCGTGCCGACCAGCACAGCTGAAGACCGAACATGCAGCGATGATTCCCGGTACGTCCGCCGTCGCTGGCCACGCCGGGAGATCATGCTGCGCCACGGGTCCCCACCCATGCCCCTCCTGGGCACCCAGCTCCCAACTTAAGACAGGGCTATGACAAAAGCAAAGCCTGTATGCGTCAGATTCTGGCTCACACTTCAGCCTGCGGCGACTTTGAATGACTCGCGCGCAGCGGCGATCGTCGCCGCGATGACCGTTCCGTCGTGAGCGCTGGAGACAAACCCGGCCTCATAGGCGGACGGCGCCAGGAACACGCCCCGATCGAGCATCGCATGGAAAAAGCGGTTGAACGCGCCGACGTCGCAGGCAGTGGCCTGGGCATAGGTTTCCACCTTCCGATCAGTGAAAAACAGCCCATACATAGCGCCCACGCGGTTGGTGGTGACGGCCACGCCGGCCTCGCGCGCGGCTGCTTCGAGACCTTCGCACAGCGCGGCGGTGGTCTGGCTCAATTGCGCATGGAAGCCGGGTGCCTGGACCAGTTCCAGCATCGCCAACCCGGCCGCCATCGCCACCGGATTGCCGCTCAAGGTGCCCGCCTGATAGATCGGTCCACTGGGAGCGATCTGCGTCAAAAGGTCGCGGCGTCCGCCATAGGCACCCACCGGCATGCCGCCACCGATGATCTTGCCGAAGGTGGTGAGGTCCGGGGTGATGCCGTAGTGCGCCTGCGCGCCGCCCAGCGCGACCCGGAAGCCGGTCATCACCTCGTCGAAGATCAGCAGCGCGCCATGCTGCGTACACAGGTCGCGCAGATGTTGCAGGTAGCCGGGGCGTGGCGGAATGCAGTTGGCGTTACCGACCACCGGTTCGATGATGAGCGCGGCGATCTCGCCGCCGATCTCGTCGAACAGCGCGCTGGCGCCGTCGAAATCGTTGTAGCTCAGCGTAGCGGTCAGCTCGCTCAGCGCTGCCGGAACGCCGGGCGAGGTCGGCACGCCCAGGGTCAGCATGCCGCTGCCGGCCTTGACCAGGAACGAATCGCCATGGCCGTGGTAACAGCCTTCGAACTTGACGATGCGGTTGCGCCCGGTGGCGCCCCGCGCCAGCCGGATCGCCGACAGCGTGGCCTCGGTTCCGGAATTGACCATGCGCACCATCTCGCAGGACGGCACCAGTCGGGTGATGGTCTCGGCCATGATGACCTCGGCCGCGCACGGCGCGCCGAACGACAGTCCGTCGCGGATGGCCCGCTCGACCGCCTCGCGCACCGCCGGATGATTGTGCCCGGCGATCATCGGGCCCCATGACCCGACATAGTCGATGTAGCGGTTGCCATCGACATCGAACAGGTAAGGGCCCTCGGCGCGCTGTACGAAGAACGGCTCGCCGCCGACCGACTTGAACGCGCGCACCGGCGAATTGACGCCGCCGGGAATCAGCGACTGCGCCTGGCTGAACAGGGCGTGGGAGCGAGAGTGGTTCATTGGTGCAATTCCTTGAAGGTGCCAGTAGCGCG
>JAATFS010000239.1 GCA_015655035.1 Lysobacterales bacterium
AGGGCAACGCCTTGCACGCCCTCGCCGAGCGCGTCGACCACGCCCACCGCCTCGCTGCCGCCGATGGCCGGCAAGTCGGGCTTGTAGCCGTACTGACCGCGCACCGTCCACAGATCGTGGTTGTGGATGGGCGCCAGGAGCGTCTTGACCCGAACTTCGCCGGGGCCGGGCTGCGGAACCGGGCTATTTCCCAGGGCGAGTACCTCGGCGTGTTCACCAAAAACGGTGTGGATAGCGCTACGCATAAGAGAACCTTTCGACAGTTGAGTGGAAGGCGACGTGCAAACGCACGCCGATGTTGCCGCCAGGGCATGGCTTACGAACCCGACCACGAGCGCTCCGCAAGCGGAGCGCTCGCAAGAGGATCAGCCGCCCAGCTCGGCCTCGAGTTGCTGCTGCATCGATGCATAGGGCGCACGCAGGCGCAGGTTGGATTCTCCACCCGCACTCTGCACCACCACGGCCTTGGCATGGCTGAAGCGACGGAAGCCATGGATCCCGTGGTAGGCACCGATGCCCGAGGCGCCCACGCCGCCGAACGGCAGGCTTTCCACCACCGCATGCGTCATCACGTCGTTGACCACAAGTGCACCGGAGGTGGTGCGTTCGCTGAAGCGCTGCTGGCGCGCACTGTCGTTGCCGAAGTAGTACGCCGCCAGTGGACGCGGGTGGGCATTGATGTAGTCCAATGCTTCGTCGGCATCTGCGTAGGTCTTGATCGGCAGGATCGGCCCGAAGATTTCTTCCTGCATCACCTGCATGGCGTCGGTGGCGCCGAGCACCAGGGTCGGGGCGAGCTTGCGCGTGGACGCATCGGCGTTGACCTCGCCTTGCGGCTCCAGCCCGATCACCGTGGCGCCCTGGGCACGGGCGTCGTCGAGCAGCGCCTGCAGGCGCTGGAAGTGGCGGTCGCTGACGATCGATGTGTAGTCCGGATTGGACTGAAGGGTCGGGAAGATCCGGGCGATGAAGGCGCGTGCGTGCTCGACGAAGGCATCGCGTGCGCTCTCGGGCAAAAGCACGTAATCCGGGGAAATACAGATCTGTCCGGCGTTGAAGGTCTTGATCGTCAGCACGCGCTCGGCGGCGGTCTGCACGTCGGCATCGGTATCGATCACCACGGGCGACTTGCCGCCCAGTTCCAGCGTCACCGGCACCAGGTTCTCGGCGGCCGCACGCATCACGTGGCGGCCCACCGTGGTGCTGCCGGTGAAAATCAGGTGATCGAACGGCTGCGCGCTGAAGGCCTGGGCGATTTCGGCATCGCCCAGCACTACCTGCAATTCCAGCGGATCGAAATAACGCTCCACCAGTTGCGCCACCAGTTCCGAGGTACGCGGGGTCAACTCCGACGGCTTGAGCAGCGCGCGGTTGCCGGCGGCGAACACGCCGGCCAACGGACTGAACGCCAGGTTGAGCGGGAAGTTCCAGGGACTGATGATGCCGACCACGCCCAGCGGCTGGTATTGCACGCGGGCCTGCATGCCGGGCGCTGGCGCCTCCTGCTCATCGGACTGCATCCAGTCCGCCAAATGGGCCTGGGCATGGCGCAACGCGCCGATCGACGAACCCACGTCGGCGAGCAGGCTCTGGTAGGCGCTGCGATGGCCGTAGTCGGCACTGATCGCGGCGGCCAGTTCCGCGTGGTGGCTGCTCAACAGTTGCGCAGCGCGCTCCAGGCGATCCTGGCGCAGCTCGACGCCGGCCGGACCGTCCTGCAGATGGGCTTGCTTCATCGCTGCAACGATGCTGGGCAGGCGGGTGGAAATGTCGGTAGAACTCATGGGGGAGTTGTCCTGAATAAAATGATTGGCTGTGCCCAGGCTCAGCCCAACAGCTTCAGCAGCGCGTGGGCGGTGGCTTCCGAGCTGCCGGGGTTCTGCCCGGTGACCAGGCGGCCGTCGGTGACCACGCGTACCTGCCAGTCGGGCCCACTCTCGTAGAGGCCGCCAAGGCGGGTGAATTCGTCCTCGATCAGGAACGGCACCACCGCGCTCAGACCCACTGCGTTTTCTTCGCTGTTGGAAAAGCCGGTGACCTTGCGCCCGGCGATCAGCGGCTTGCCGTCGGTACCGCGCACCTTGATCAGCGCGCCGGGGGCATGGCACACCAGGCCGACCGGCTTGCCGGCACGGTCGAACGATTCGATCAGGGCGATGGAGTCGGCATCGTTGGCCAGGTCCCACAGCGGGCCGTGGCCGCCCGGGTAGAACACCCCATCGAACGCGCTGCCATCGACCTGCGCCAGCGGCACGGTGGTGGCCAGACGCTGCTGGGTTTCCGGATCCTTGGCGAAGCGATCGGTGGCCGCGGTCTGTGCGTCGGGCTCATCACTCTTGGGATCGAGCGGCGGCTGCCCGCCCAACGGCGAGGCCAGGGTGATCTGCGCGCCGGCGTCCTTGAACACGTAATACGGCGCGGCGAATTCCTCCAGCCAGAAGCCGGTCTTGTGGCCGGTGTCGCCGAGTCGGTCGTGCGAGGTCAGTACCATCAGGATGTTCATGCAGTCGTCCTTTGTTCGATAAGGGGGAGTTCAATGTGAGCGGACACTGGCGTGCGCGGTGTGAGCGCAGGCCAGCAGATGCTCGGTGGTGCGCAATGCCTGGTGC
>JAATFS010000299.1 GCA_015655035.1 Lysobacterales bacterium
GAATACACCCTGGGCCTGCATTACTGGGGTACCGGGCGGCTGGTGCTGGACGGCAAGACGTTGATCGACAACTTCGCCAAGCAGCCGGCAAGCAACCAGGTCAAGGTCACGCTGCAAGGTGGGCGCGCCTATCCGGTCCAGATCGAGTACGCCGCCAATGCGCCGACCCAGTTGTCCAATCCGGCCGGCGTCCAGGTCGCCGGGGGGCTGACCAAGATGCGTTTCGGCTGGATCCCGCCGGAGGGCACGATGTCGCCGCAGATGCGCAAGGCGGTGGAGTCGGCCAAGCGTGCGGATGTGGCGGTGGTGGTCGTGCGCGACTTCAATACCGAGGCGGCCGATCGTATGAACCTGCGCCTGCCGCAGGACCAGGATCGCCTGATCCGGGAAGTGGCCAAGGTCAATCCGCGTACCGTGGTGGTGCTGGAAACCGGTGGTCCCGTATTGATGCCTTGGATCGGCCAGGTGGCCGGTGTGATGCAGGCCTGGTACGCCGGTCAGGCGCAGGGCGAGGCGATTGCCAAGGTGCTGTTCGGCGATGTCAATCCTTCGGGCAAGCTGCCGATCAGCCTCCCGCGCAGTGCGAAGGAGCAGCCGATCCAGTTGACCGAGCAGTGGCCGGGTACGCCAGCCGAGTTGTATTCCGGCACCGGCAAGATCCCGGAGGTTCGCTACGACGAACTGCAGTTCGTGGGCTACCGGGGCTATGACGAGTTCGGGATCACGCCGCTGTTCCCGTTTGGCTATGGCCTGTCGTACACCCAGTTCGCCTATTCGGGCTTGCAGGTGGTGCCGCCGGTTGGCAACGATGGCCGCATGCTGGTGCGCTTCCAGTTGCGTAACACCGGCAAGGTGGCGGGTCTGGAAACCGCCCAGGTCTACGCCGAGCTGCCCAAGTCGGCCGATGCGCCGCCTCGTCAGCTGGTCGGCTGGACCCAGGTCCAGTTGCAGCCGGGCGAGTCGCGCACCGTGGTCGTGCCGGTCGACACCAAGGCGGCCGGCCGGCCGTTGTCGTACTGGGACACCCGGCGCAACGACTGGAACATGGCTTCGGGCCAGTACCGCATCATGGTCGGAGGTTCGTCGCGTGATACCCCGCTGAGCCAGGGCTTTACCTACCGCGCAAGCAGGTAAGCCGATCTTCTCCCGCCGTCGCGGCTCGCCACGGCGGCGGGAGGAAAGTTGCAGAAGACGGCGTTCCGGGCGTGCTCGGGACGCCGTTTGCGTTGCTGGCAATGGCGTCGGCCGCTGGCCGCCCCGTGTTCGGCGGACATGCCTGCCTTCCAGCAGGATCGCAGCGAGACGAGGCTGCCGGACTTCCAATAACTACCAGCCGCCGACGCGCAATGCGTCGGCCAGTACCCGCAGCTTGGGTGAGCGCTGCCGCGACGGCGGGTAGACCAGCGACAGCGGCCGGCTGCGGCCTTCGTAGCCGACCAGTACCCGCTGCAAGCGGCCTTCGGCCAGTGCCTGGCGCGCGAAGAATTCCATCACCTGCGCCACCCCGATGCCGAGCAACGCGGCTTCCAGCAGCGGGTCGCCGGTGTCGAACACCAGCCGGGCATCGACCTCGACATCCTGCTCGGCGCCATCGCGCATCAGCTGCCATGCCACCAGCTTGTCGCTACGGGCAGCGCGTACCGCCAGGCAGGCATGGTCGGTGAGGGCTTCGGGGGTCCGTGGCGCGCCATGCCTTTCAAGATAGGATGGGGCGGCGACCGTGACCCAGTGCAGCGGTGCCAGCGGCAGTGCGATCATGCGTGAATCGGCAAGCGTGCCAAGGCGCAGTGCCGCATCGAAGCCTTCCTCGACCAGGTCGACGACGCGGTCGGTCAGCACGGTCTCGATCGATAGCGCCGGATGGCGCTCCAGCAACGGCGCAAGCAACGGCAGCAGGAGCGTCCTGCCGAATGCCGAAGGGGCCGACAGCTTCAACGTGCCCGAAGGCTGATCGGCGCGATCGGAGAGTTGGCGCTCGGCGTCTTCCAGGCCGGCCAGCAGCGGCATGCAGCGTTCGACGAAGGCGCGACCGTCCGGCGTCAGGGCGACGTTGCGGGTGCTGCGATGGAGCAGGCGTATCCCCAGCCCCTGTTCCAGTCGCGCAATCGCCCGCGACAGCCCAGGCTGGCTGACGCCCAGCAGCGCGGCGGCGCGGGTGAAACTGTGTGTCTCGGCAACCTTCAGCAGCATACGTACGGCATTGAGGTCCATGCGATTGATGACCTTATGCATTTCTGAAAATACTTACAGGGTATTTATAAACCAATTCGCATTGATCAGACTTGCCGCCTTTCTGGTTGATGGCCTCCTCCGTTGCAGCACTCTTCCCACCTTCCTTCGCCGCCGCCGTCCAGCGCGCGGCTTCCTGCCTCGATCGCCTTCCTGGGCACGGCCGTCTTCGCGGTGACCACGGCCGAGTTCTCGGTGTCCGGCCTGCTCGACACGCTGGCTGCCGACTTGCAGGTCTCGGTCGCGGCGATTGGCTACCTGGTTTCGATCTATGCGGCAGGCATGGCGCTGGGCGGGCCGCTGATGGTGCTCGCGCTGGCGCGGCTGCGCGAGACCACCGCGTTGGCGGTGGTGCTGGCCGCCTTCGCGGTGGCGCAGCTGGCCGCTGCACTGGCACCGGGCTACGGTGTTCTGGCGCTCAGCCGATTCGTGCAGGGCTTTGCCGGGGCGGCGGCGTTCGGGCTGGCGTTGTCGCTGGGTGGTCGCATCGCCGGGCCGGGGCGGCAAGGGCAGGCCGCCGCCTGGATCATGGGCGGGTTGATGATCGGCACGGTGCTGGGCTTGCCGCTGGCCAGCTGGCTGGGCGCGCTGCTGGGCTGGCGCCGGGTGTTCGCCGGTCTGGCCGGCATCGCCGCGTTGGCGGCGCTGCTGGTGTGGCTGCGGGTCACGCCGCCGGCAGCGTCCGGCGGGCAGGCCGGTGCCAGGGCTGCATTGGCCGATGCGCGCTTGTGGAAGGTGTTTGCCACCAGCTTCCTGCTGATCGGTGCGACCTTTGCCGCGTTCACTTACTTCGTCCCTGTGCTCGGCCGCTTGAGCGGGATTCCGGCACGCTGGATCCCCGCCTGCCTGACGTTGTATGGCGTCGCCACGGTAATCGGCAATTTCGTGTGCGGCCAACTGGTCGATCGCATTGGCGCCTGGCAGGTGCAGTTCCGCGGGATGGCGCTGCTGAGCGTGGCGCTGCTGTTGTTCGCGCTGGGTGCCAGTCACCTGCCGGCGGCGCTGGCGGCGCTGGTGCTGACCGGCCTGACCGGGGTCGCACTGAATCCGGCGATCGTGGCGCGGGTCATGGCGGTGAATGGCTCGCCGCTGGTCGGCGCGGTGCACACGGCGGTGATCTCCGCCGGGCTGCTGCTGGGCTCGGCGCTGGGCGGACTGGCGATCGAATACAGCGGCCGGCTCGCGGCGCCGTTGTGGGTCGGCGCGGGGTTGGCAGCACTGGGATGGCTGTCGTTGCTGGCCGCGCCCGATCGCGTGCGCCGCACGACCGGCACGGCGGCAGCGAAGTCCGGGAGCTGACGCCACTGCCGGCCGGCACGGCCACGCGGGCCGCGCGGACTATCCCGGCAGCGGCGTAAGCACCGCGCTCTCGCACTCCTGGGTCCACACCACGAAAGACTCCAGGGTGTTGTAGCCGAAGGTGTTGCTGAGCGCGACGTCGGCCGCATCGCGACCGCGCGCCATCAGTACCCGACCGATCCGCGGCAGGTTGTGGCGGGCGTCGAAGGTGTACCAGGTGCCGTCCAGGTAGGCCTCGAACCAGGCCGAGAAGTCCATCGGCGCTGCCGACACCGGCACGCCGATGTCGCCGAGATAGCCGGTGCAGTAGCGCGCCGGGATGTTCATGCACCTGCACAATGCGATCGCCGAGTGCGCGAAGTCGCGGCACACGCCGTGGCCCTCCTGCAGCGCTTGCGCCGCGCTCTTGGTGGCGCGCGCATGTTCGTAGCCGAAGCCGATCTGGGCGTGTACGTAGTCGCAGATCGCCTGCACCCGCGCCCAGCCGGTGGGTGCGCTGCCGAACAGATCCCAGGCCAGCCCGCTGAGCAGGTCGGTCTCGCAGTAACGGCTGCCGAGCAGGTACATCAAGACCTCGTCCGGCAATTCCTCTACCGGCAACTGGCGGGCGTCGTACTTCACCGAGTCGTGCAGTCCGCTGTCGCGGACCACTGCGTCGAAGCGGAAGCTCAGTGCACCGGCCGGTGCCACCAACCGTGTACAGGTATTGCCAAAGCCATCGCGATACTGCCGCAGCGGCACGCCCGGAGACGTCTGCAAGGCCTGGCCGATGACGACGTCGATGCGCCGGCTGTCGTGCACGTCGAGTGTCGCCAGGATGGGCGTGGGTTGCATGAAGCGATAACGGATCTCGTAACCCAAGCGGATGAGCATGGTGATTCCCGGTGCGGGGGAGCGGGGCCCGCCCCCGCTCCCACCATACCGTGAGCGTGCATCATGCGCCGCTCAGGCTGGCGTGAAGGCCGTTTGCAGCTCCCGCAACAGGCGATACAGCCGCTGCGCCCACTCGCGCTGGCCGCCATCGTCGGCGATCAGGTCCTGGCGGATTTCCAGTGCCACATGCGGCAGCGCGCGCTGTTCGCCATGCACAGGCATGGCGTAATCGGTGGTGTCGCTGACCGCGTAGGGTTCGTTGTCGCCCACCACCAGGTCGGGTTCGGCGCGCAACGCGTCGCGCAGCGCATGCGCCAGGCGCGCGTCGCGTTGGTACAGCACGCCGGCATGCCATGGACGAGCGATGCCCGCCATCGCCGGAGTGAAGCTGTGCATCGACAGCAGCAGGGTGGGGTGCGACCGCGCGCGGCGCGCATCCAGCTCATCGGCGATGCGGGCGTGGTACGGCGCGAACACCTCGTCGATACGCTGCTGGCGGGCAGGTCCGTCGAGGCTGCGATTGCCCGGGATCGGCGTGTCGTCACTGATCTCGGGGATAGAGCTGGCGACGCCAGGCGGCCGGTTGCAGTCGATCACCAGGCGCGAATAGGTCTGGGTGATCGCGAACGCGTCCAGCAGCCCGGCCAGGTAGCGGGTGGTGGCGGCAATGCCGATATCCCAGCCAATGTGCCGGTCCAGCTCGGCCTGCGGCAGGCCCAGGCCGGCCAGCGCGGCGGGCACGCGCTGGCCGGCATGATCGGCGATCAGCAGGTAGGGCGAGCGGCCGTCGGCCTGGATGACCTCGAACGGTGGCGGATCGTCTTGGCCCAGAAGCCGGTTGCGGAGCGCGGGCCGGTCAGCCACGCGGAGTGCCGTCGAGCTGGTGCTCGATCATCCACAAGCCGGCCCATAGCTTGGCGTCCAGCTGGTAGCCCTCGCCCATCTTCTGCACCAGCCATGCGGCGGCGCGCGTGCGCGGGATCGTGTGCACGGTGATGTCCTCGTTGGCATCGCCGCCGCCTTCGCCGATCTTGCGCAGCCCGGTGGCGCGGACGAACGCGATTTTTTCGCTGCTGGCGCCGGACGAGGTCGGTCCGATCATCAGCACCTCGGCCTGCGCGGCGGTCCAGCCGGTTTCTTCTTCCAGCTCGCGTACCGCCGAGGTCTCGATCGATTCGTCGGCATGGACGTCGCCCACCAGCCCGGCCGGCATCTCGATGGTCCGTGCCTGTAAGGGCACCCGGAACTGTTCGACGAACAGCACCTCGTCCTGCGGCGTCACCGCGATGATGATCGCCGCCAGGCCGCCGGCATGTACGCGCTCGGAGTATTCCCAGGTGCCGCGCAGCACCATGCGCTGGTACTTGCCTTCGTAGACGATCCGGGGTTCGGCGTTGCTGTCGTGGGTCATGAGAAGGTATCCGTGGTCGCGAAAGAAGGAGGTGCGACGCCGGCTGCGCTCAATAGCCGCCGTCGCGTCATCGGTCCGAAGCGCAGGCTCTCACACAAACCGCTGAGCATGTCCGCATCCGCGCGCAGGCGACCGAAGTCGGCATCGTCGATGGGAAGTGGCGCATTCAGTGCGATGGTGGTCAGTTGGCGCCATAGCAACGCGTGCTCGCGCTGTTCGCGCAGGCGCACCGCCATTTGCGCCGCGCCGCGCAGGCGCAGGAATGGGATCTCGTCGATGCGTTCGAGCAGCGCGTCCAGGCTGCCGAAGTGGGCCAGCAATACCGCCGCGGACTTGGCGCCGATGCCGGTGATGCCGGGAATGTTGTCGATCGCATCGCCGCACAGTGCCAGGTAGTCGGCGATCTGGTGGGCGTGCACGCCGTGGCGCGCCTTGACCCCTTCCATGCGCCAGCGCTGGTTGCGGGCGTAGTCCCATTGCTCGTCGTGTTCGAACAGCAGTTGCGACAGGTCCTTGTCGGCCGACACGATCACTCCCCGGAAGCCTTTCGCCCGCGCCGCATACAGCGCCGTGCCGATCAGGTCGTCGGCCTCGTACTCGTGGTGGGCCAGTACGTGCAGGCCTAGCGCCGCGCAGAGTACCTTGCAGTGCGCGAACTGGCGCCGGAGTTCGTCCGGCGCCGGCGTGCGGTTGCCCTTGTAGGCGGGATAAATGGCGTGGCGGAAACAGCTGTCAAGTGCCTCGTCGAAGGCGATCGCGATATGCCGGGGGCGCTCGCGGTCCAGCAGGTCGAGCAGGAAGCGGGCGAAGCCGTGTACCGCATTTGTCGGAAAGCCCTGGGCGTCCTGGAACTCGTCCGGCACCGAGTGCCATGCACGGAACACGTACAGGCTGGCGTCCACCAGGTACAGCGGTGGCGGGATGCGCGCCGCCTGGGCCGGACTGGGCTCGCTCATGGCGTCCAGTCGTGCAACAGCGCCTGCGGATCCGGCCGTTCCCGTTCTGGCACCGCCAGGCCGGGTGTGCCGATATGGATGAAGCCCGCGATCCGCTCATGCAGGTCCAGGCCCAGGTAGGCGCGCACTTCGTCGTCGTAGGCCATCCATGCGCTCAGCCACTGGGCGCCGTAGCCATGGGCCTGGGCCGCCTGCAAAAGCGCAAAGCACACGCAGCCGGCGGTAAGCAGTTGTTCCTGTTCCGGCACCTTGTGTCCCGGCGTCAACCGCGCCACCACCGTGATCACCAGGGGCGCATGGCTGAAACGCCGGCGGTCCTTTTCCACCGCTGCTTCCGGCGCCTGGGGGTTGAGCGCCAGGCTGCGTTCGGC
>JAATFS010000065.1 GCA_015655035.1 Lysobacterales bacterium
CAGAAGGGGGCATCAGCGCCGCCCACGCAGCGGCCGGCGCGGCCCGCGACGCGTTACCATCGCCGCAGTCCCTTTTGCGAGCGATGCCGATGCCCTGGACCACGCCAGATCTATGCGACCGTTTTCCGGAAGTGGTGATCGCCGAGCCGCTGTTCCGCCGCTTCGGTGGGCGCGTGGCGTTCTCCGGCCCGATCGTCACGGTGCGCTGCCTGGAGGACAACTCACGAGTGGGCGAACAGGTACGCAGTCCCGGCGAGGGCCGCGTGCTGGTGGTGGACGGACAAGGCTCGCTGCGGCACGCGCTGCTGGGCGACCAATTGGCTGCCAGCGCGGTAGCCAATGGCTGGGCCGGCCTCCTGATCCATGGCTGCGTGCGTGATGTCGAAATTCTGGCCACCTTGCCGTTGGGGGTGCAGGCGCTGGCCGCCTGTCCGCGCAAGACCGACAAGCGCGGCCTTGGCGAGGTCGGCGTGCCGGTGAACTTCGCCGGCGTGGCGTTCGTGCCGGGGTATTGGGTGTATGCCGACGACAATGGCGTGCTGCTGTCGCCCACGCCGCTGGCGTT
Source organism: Lysobacterales bacterium (assembly GCA_015655035.1). Classification (GTDB taxonomy): domain Bacteria; phylum Pseudomonadota; class Gammaproteobacteria; order Xanthomonadales; family Xanthomonadaceae; genus JAATFS01. The sequence goes on from JAATFS010000065.1 coordinate 566, forward strand.
GGACGGCAGCGTGGCCGCGTAACGGGCGAGAGACAGGAGATCGGGTTTGAACAGAGGTGGCTGGGGGAGTGCGATGTTGCTGGCGTCGATGGTGGTGAACGCGGCGGAATTGCCGCCAGGCCTGCAGGATTTCGACGCGCAGGTCGAGCGGGTACGCACGCAGTTCGAGGTGCCGGGGATCGCCGTGGCGATCGTCAAGGACGGGCAGGTGGTGCTGGAGCGCGGCTATGGCGTGCGCGAGGCGGGCAAGCCCGACCGGGTGCAGGCCGATACGCTGTTCGCGATCGCCTCCAACACCAAGGCGTTCACGGCGGCTTCGCTGTCGATCCTGGCCGACGAAGGCAAGTTGAAACTCGACGACCGGGTGATCGAGCATCTGCCCGGCTTCCGCATGTCCGATGCCTACGTCACCGGCGAGATGCGCATCCGCGATCTGCTGTCGCACCGCAGCGGCCTGAGCCTGGGCGCCGGCGACCTGCTGTTCTGGCCGACGACGAGCTACAGCATCGACGAGGTGGTACGGCGGCTGGGCAAGGTGCCGCTGAAGGGCGGTTTCCGCGACCGTTACGCTTACGACAACATCCTCTATGCGGTAGCGCAGAAAGTGATCGAGCAGGTGTCCGGCCAGTCCTACGCGGACTTCCTGCAGCAGCGCATCTTCGACCCGGTGGGCATGCGCGGCACGCGCTACAACGCCGACCATCTGCGGCCGGGCGACCACGCCGCCGTCGGCCACGCCAAGTACGACTTCACCCAGCTGCGCAGCGTTGCCCCGCTGACCTGGTCCAACAATGCCGGGGCCGGCGGCATCTATTCCAGCGTGCACGACATGGCGCAGTGGATGAACGTGCAGTTGGCCGGCGGCACGCTGGCCGATGGCAAACCGTTGTTCAGCGAGCAGCGCCAGCGCGAGATGTGGGCGGTGATCACGCCGGTGCCGATCGCCGAGCCCGCCGTGCCCGAGCTGGCGGCGGCAAAGCCCGGTTTCGCCGGCTATGGTGAAGGCTGGAGCCTGAGCGACTACCGTGGGCACAAGCTGGTATGGCACACCGGCGGCTGGCCGGGGATGGTCTCGCGCCTGACCTTGCTGCCGGAACAGAAGCTGGGCGTGATCGTGCTCACCAATCAGGAAGTGGGCGCGGCGTTTAACGCGATCACGATGCAGGTGCTGGACGCGTTTTTGGCGGTGCCGAAGACGGACTGGACCGCGGCCTATGCGGCGGCGGTGGCCAAGGCCGCAGAAAAGGCCGACGAGAGCTGGCGTAAGCACGAGACCGCCCGCACTGCCGGGTCCACGCCGTCGCTTCCGTTGTCCGGTTACGCAGGCAGGTACCGCGACCCCTGGTACGGCGATGTGCAGATCCTGCAGCAGGGCAAGCGGCTGCGGCTGCAGTTCGCCCGGACCGCGCAGCTGCTGGGCAGCCTGGAGCATTGGCAGCACGACACCTTCATCGTGCGCTGGGACGACCGCTCGCTGAATGCCGACGCCTTCATCAGCTTCGCGCTTTTGCCGGACGGCAAGGTGCGCGAGGCCCGGATGGAGGCGATCTCGCCATTGACCGATTTCAGTTTCGACTTCCAGGACCTGGTGCTGACGCCGGTGGCAGCGCCCGGCAAGTAGGCCCGCTTGCGGCATGGCGGCCGGACACCGCACCCGCGCAGCGATGGCTGGCGGGCAACCGGCCAAGTGGTTAATCAATTCCTAATCTTCGCCGGCGAAGATGGGCAATCCTGCAACCTTCAATGGTGGTTCGTGCATCTGTTGCTCGTGGAAGATGACGCGATGCTGGCCGAGGCCATCTGCGACGGTATCGGCCAGCATGGCTGGAGGATCGACTGGGCGGGGAACGCGGCTGCGGCGAAGGCCGCGCTGGTCGATCATCCGTATTCGGCGGTATTGCTCGATATCGGCCTGCCCGGCGAATCGGGGCTGGCCGTGCTCAAGGTCATGCGCGAGCGTTACGACGCCACGCCGGTGATCGTGCTGACCGCGCGTGGACTGCTGAGCGAGCGCATCCGTGGCCTGGATGCCGGCGCCGACGATTACCTGGTCAAGCCGTTCTCCTTCGACGAGTTGCTGGCCCGGCTGCGCGCAGTCACGCGTCGCAGCCGCGGCCAGGTGGTGTCACTGCTCAGCCATGGCGACGTCGAGCTGCATCCGGCCAAGCGACAGGTGACCAAGGCTGGGGCGCGGGTGGCGTTGAGTGCTCACGAGTACCGCTTGTTGCTGGCGCTGATGCGGCGCAGCGGGCACGTGGTCACGCGCGAGTACCTGGAGGATGCGGTCTACGAAGGCCGGGTCGAGGTGGGCAGCAATACCGTCTCGGTCTATGTCCACCAGCTCAGGCGCAAACTGGGCGAGAACCTGATCACCACGGTGTACGGGCAGGGCTATATGGTGGGCGAGGCGACGGCATGAGATCGCTGCAGTGGCGGATGGTAATGGCCTTGGGATTCATCATCCTGGTGGCCTGGGCGATTTCGATTTCGATGCTGCTGAGCTATCTGTCGCAGGGGGCGGGAAACGTTTGGGACGATCAGTTGCATGTGGTGGGCGACGCCCTCGTCGCGCTGCTGCCGCAACGCTGGGTGGCGTCGGCGGTGGGAGTGGCCGCCGACCAGGGGGCGCGGACCAACCTGCGCGAGATCCTTACCGCGCTGGCGCTCAATACGTTGCAGCTGGCCGTGGTGGGACTGCTGATGTCGTGGGCGATACGCGGCTCGCTGCGGCCGCTGGCCCGCATCTCCCAGGAGCTGGGGCGGCGCGATACCTTCGCCACCGTGCCGCTGCCGGCCGCTGAGGTGCCGGTGGAAATCCGCCCTCTGATTCTCTCGTTCAATACGTTGCTGGGCCGGGTGAACACGGCGATGCAGGCCGAGCACGATTTCATCGCCGACGCCGCGCACGAATTGCGCACGCCGTTATCAGCGGTGCATGCACATGCGGAGATTGCCTTGCGGGCGCCTACGCTCGAACAGAAGGACGCCGCGCTGCGCAAGTTGTTGCAGGTGTCGCGCCGCAGCACGCGCCTGGCCGAGCAATTGCTCGATCTGGCCCGGCTGGATGCCGGATTGCATGCGCCTGCGCTGGAACGCGCGGACCTGTACCAGTTGGCAGCCCATGTCATCGGCGAGTTCTCGGTGGAGGCGGGCAGCCGTGGCGTCGACATCCAGTTGCATGGGGTTGCCTGCCCGGTGCGCTGTGATGTCGACGAGATCGGCGTATTGCTGCGCAACCTCGTGGACAACGCGCTGCGCTATGGCCGTGAGCATGGCCGGATCGAGGTTCATTGCGGCTACTTCGTTGCGCAAGGCGAACGCCGGCCCTTCCTGGAAGTCGTCGACGAGGGTGAGGGCGTGCCTGCGGACAAGCGCGAAGCCATCTTCCAGCGTTTCTACCGTGTCCCCGGCAGCCAGGCACGCGGCAGCGGCATCGGGTTGTCGCTGGTGGCAGGCATTGCCAAGTTGCACCATGCGGTGATCGAGACCCGCGAGGGCAGCCACGGGCAGGGGTTTTCGGTACGGGTGATCTTTCCGCACGACGCCTGAGTGCGCGCCTGTGCTGGCAGGGCGTTGCCGAGTGCGGCTCCCGCCCAACAAGTTCCTAAATATCGCTGCGTAGGATCGCCGCCAACAGCCTGCTTGGCCGGGTCTTCGGAAGATCTTCCGGTTCGGCTGGAGATTCCCGCAGTGCGTGTCCAGCGACACCGGCGGGTGCGATCCAAGGTATGCCTGCGACGACGCAGGCCGCCGAACAGGACGTTGTCATGCCATCCACTTCCCCACGACAACCCACCATAGATGCGGCAGTGCCCGGCAACCGGGCGATATGGCGGGATCTACCCGACCTCCACGAGCGAGTCGTTGCGCGCGTTGTGGCCTGGCGCATTGCGATGGCGGCGGCGTTCGTCATTGCCGGTGTTGCGCTGCCATTGATCTGGCTGTGGTATCGCCGCTGAGTCGCGGCAGCCACCGTTCCCCTTCCCCGATAAAAGGATTTCCCGTGAACTCGAACAAGTACATCGTCGCTGCAGGCCTGCTCGGCATCTGCCTGCTGGGCAGCGGCTGCGCCAGCACCCGGCCGGTCGCCTACACCGGACTTGCGTCCTCTAACTACCTGCAGCCGAACGAGGAGAATG
>JAATFS010000498.1 GCA_015655035.1 Lysobacterales bacterium
GATGCGAGAGGAAATCTTCGGCCCGATCCTGCCGATCCGCAGCTACCGGACGCTGGACCAGGCGATCGATGCGATCAACGCACGCGACCGGCCGCTGGCGCTGTATCCCTTCAGCCACGATCGCACCCGGCTCGAACGCATCCTGGGCCGCACCCTGGCCGGTGGCGTCACCGTCAACGACACCTTGTTGCACTTCGCCGCCAACGCCTTGCCGTTCGGCGGCATCGGCGCCAGCGGCATGGGTGCGTACCACGGCCGCGCCGGCTTCGATGCGATGAGCAAGCAGTTGCCGATCCTGTGGCAGTCGCGCTGGGCGGCGAGCGACCTGTTGAAGCCGCCGTATGCGCGGATCGATCGGCTGATCGGTTGGCTGCTGCGTTGATGCCGATGCCGGCGTCGTGGAGTGAACTCAGCGCGCGTCGAGCGGAGTCTGGCGGAAGCCGCCGGCAAAGGGTGTCACGGAGTAGTCGTTGCCGAAGACGTTCGGCGTGAACGGATAATCGGTGGAAATGATCTGCGCGCCGCTGGCCAGGGCCGCATCGCGACGGCGGGTATCGTTGCTGCGCGCTTCGGCGGTATCGATGTCGGCACGGGTCCTGACCAGATAGCCCTTGCGCACCAGTTCGGCGATCTCCGTTGCCCGCGTCAACGCGTTGTCGAGCATGACGAAGGCCGCGTGCGCCTGGCCGGGCCGCCCGCGCACGAAGGCCATCCTGCCTTCGAGGTTGGGATGCCCGTCCAGGTACGGGCGATAGGCCTCGTCGCTACCGGCGATCATCAGGAACATGAACTTGCCGCGCGCCTGCGAGACCGTCGGCCACTGCCTGGCCAGTACCGCCTGTTCAAGGCTGACCCGGTCGCCGCGCACATCGTCGGGCGTGATCACGCGAGAGCGGCCGAGCAGCTGGCGGATCGAGGTATCCATCTCGACGAAGGCGCGCGCATCGAACGGCTCGACCTGGGTCGCGCCCGGCAATGTGGCGGCAAGGTTGCTGAGCTTGGGTTCGAGCAGGACGTACACCAGCGAATGTGCCGGGTTGGCGTCGGACCAGGCACGCAGCTGTTGCAGGCACGAGCGGAAGGTTGGGCAGCTGCTGCGGAAATCCACGTCGGCCATGTGCAGGGTCTTCAACCCGGGCTGCCTGAGGCTGTCCAGGTACAACGGTTCCAGTTCGGCGTCGCCGCGCTCGCGCAGCAGCCGGTACGACAGCGGGTCGAGGAAGCGTCCGCCCGTGTGGTCCACGTTCAAGTCCAGTTCCACGCTGCGCAGGCCTGCGCGCAACTGTGTATCCAGCGACGGGAAACGATAATCCAGCGCGGCGGCGAGCGAGGATGCCAGTGGGTTGGGATGCTCGTCTTCGAACTGCGCGCGCGCGGCCGCCGGCATGCGCTGCGCCAGGGCTTCGAGCAGCGGTTGCAGGAGCGGATCCATCACCTCGAACACACGAGGGTCGGCCGGCTGGCTATAGCTGTTGTGGGTGCCGATGACCTGGGTCTGGTCGATGCGCAGGTCGGCTGCGCCGGCGGCGGACGTCGTAGCGAGCGTGGCGGCGCCCAACAATGCGGCAACAAAAAAACGCTTGGGCAGGTGCATGGGTCAACCGTGGGGAGGAAGCGGGCTGCGCCGGACGGCTTGCCGCCGCCGGCGCATTTCGGCGCATCAGCATGCCGTGCCGAAATGATCGGCCGATGACAGCTGGCGGTGCCGTGCTCGCCTGGCGCTAGCGCGGCGAGGCAGCGGTCTGCACGGTGCCGCTGCCAGTGACGTGTGCGTTGACGATGCGGCCGGTGCTGTTGTTGCGAACCTGCACGTATTCGTCGCGTCCGCCGTCCTGCAGCGCAGTACCGGCGATGCTGACCTGGAAGCCGGGATGGCCGCCGACGATCTGCACCCGCGCGCCACGGCGTATGCCGTCCTGGCTGTGCAGCAGGCCCGCCTCCACCGGCTGGCCTGCGCGCAGTGTGCGCCGGCTGCTGCGGCCGACGGCCTGGTCAATGTCCGCGAGCGATCTGTTCGAGCGTCCAGCGCGCTGCCGTCTGCCCGGCGACGGCCGGCGCGGCGGCGTTGTTGAGCACCACTGCCACGCTCAGGCGCTTGAGCCGCACCGGATTGCGCTTGCTCTGGACGATGTCGCGGTCGTAAGCGTATTGCCGGCTGATCGCGTGCCTGCTTGACGTCGGGGGGGTGTCGGCCGGGTTCTGCTGGCTGGCGGCCGCGGTCACTGGCGGTCGATTGAACAGGGAGCCGAGCACACCCAGCGGCATCGAACCGGTGTCGTTCTCCTCGCGCGTGGCGTCCTGGGTCAGCCGTGGCGCCTCGCCGAATTTTTCGTGGGTTTCCTTCGACCCGGTCCTGGTCCACCTCCACCGCGACCGAGGCGCGGAAATGGCTTTCGCCCAGGGTGGAAGTGAGCAATGCCTGTATGTTGCGCAACGCTTCCTCGCACAGGCGTACCGCCAGTTCGCTGTGATCGCCGACAGGAAATTGCCTGCCGGGTCGATCACCGAAACCCCCGCCGGGTCGAGGTTGGCGGTATTGCCGGACACCATCGCCACGATCGCCGCCACTTGCTCCTTGTTGCCGAGTCGGCGCCCAGGCTTGAGCGTCAGCACGACCGGCCGAAATCTCGTCGCCGTCGCTGAGGATGAAGGACGAAGACTTGGCCACCGACAGGTGTACGCGTGCCGAGGCCACAGGGTCCAGCGCCCTGAGGCTCTGTGCCAGTTCGCCTTCCAGCCCATGGCGGAAGCGCACGTCCTGCCCGAACTGGCTGACCCCGAGCGGATCATTGCGGTCGACCACTTCCAGGCCGCTCGGCAGCTTGGCCACCACGTCCTTGGCCACCAGCACCTGGCCACGGTCCGGATGCAGGCGATAGGCGATGCCTTCGGCATCGAGCACCGCCATTGCATCGGCGGCGACGATCTTCTCCTGCGCGCCGAACCTCAAGAAAATCTCTACCGGCGGCGAAGCGAGCTTCCTGGCCGATCCAGCGACTCGGGCCGGTCTGGCAAAATGGCCGCTTCCAGCGTTCGCCGGCCCGGTGCAAGAGCCGGACCCAGGTCGCCGGGACCCCTAATCGCCATCAACAGGACATGCCCCTCATGCGGATCGCCAGCTGGAACGTAAACTCGCTCAACGTGCGCCTGCCGCACCTGGAGCAGTGGCTGAAGGACTCCGCACCGGACGTGGTGGGCCTTCAGGAAACCAAGCTCGAAGATCACAAGTTCCCCGACGCGGCGCTGGCCGCGCTTGGCTACCGCAGCGTGTTCGCCGGGCAGAAGACCTATAACGGCGTGGCTTTGCTCGCCCGCGAGCGCGCGATGGACGAGGTGCAGATCGGCATCCCCGGCTTCGATGACGAACAGCGGCGCGTGATCGCCGCCACCATCGGGGGCGTGCGCATCGTCAATCTGTACGTGGTCAACGGCCAGGACGTGGGCACCGACAAATACGCCTACAAGCTGCGCTGGCTGGAGGCGGTACACGACTGGCTGGCGGCCGAACTGCAGCGCCATTCGCGGCTGGTGGTGCTGGGCGACTTCAACATCGCCCCCGACGCACGTGACGTGCACGATCCAGAAGTCTGGAACGACAACCACATCCTGACCTCCACCGCCGAGCGCGGCGCGTTGAAGAAGCTGGAGGCGCTGGGCCTGCACGATGGCTTCCGGCTGCACAACGACGAGGCCGGCAGCTTCAGCTGGTGGGACTACCGCGCCGCCGGCTTTCGCCGCAACCTGGGCCTGCGCATCGACCTGACCCTCGTGTCGGAGGCGCTGAAGCCCGTCGCAACAGCCGCCGGCATCGACCGCGAACCGCGCACCTGGGAGCGCCCCAGCGACCATGCACCGGCGTGGGTGCAGCTGAGTGATGGTTGAGGCGATCCCGGCCAACGACGGTATCCACCATAAGGCCGACCGGACATGAAAAAGCCCGGCCGGAGCCGGGCTTCAGAACTACCGAATGCGCTGCCGCGTGGCGTCAGCGCACGCTCTTGCGCGTGAACAGGTTGACGATCGCCAACAGGATCACCGCACCGACCAGCGAGAACAGGAACGTACGGATGGTGATGGCTTCGTTGATGCCACCGCCGAACAGCCAGCCGGCCAGCAACGCACCGATGATGCCCACGACGATGTTCAGGATGATGCCCTGCTGGGCGTCGCGTCGCATGATGATGCTGGCAAGCCAGCCGACGATGCCGCCCACGATCAACCAGATAATGATGCCCATGCCAGGATCTCCTTTATATATGTTCCGCA
>JAATFS010000485.1 GCA_015655035.1 Lysobacterales bacterium
AAGGGTAGCGAAGCGCACAAGGCCGCCATTACCGGTGACACCGTCGGCGACCCCTACAAGGACACCGCAGGCCCGGCGATCAACCCCCTGATAAAGATAATAAACATCGTCGCATTGCTGCTCGTCCCGCTGTTGTAACCGGAGCCGATCCCACACGGCAGCTTGGCGCTACTCCGCTCGCAAGCGGCAAGCAATGCTCCAACTCGAGACACCACCCTTCCCTTCTCCCGAGTGCGAGGGAAGGTGGTGCGCAGCTCCGGATGGGGCGCCTTGCTGTGCTTTTGCTGTGGCTTCCCGATACCGCAGGCAACCCCCATCCACCCTCCGGGCTCCTTGCCCTGCGCGCGGGAGAAGGAGGGATCCTGAAAGTCCCGGCAGCGATGAAGTGCCGTGGCGAATCGAGTCGAGAGCATTGCAACACAGCGCAAGCCGATGCTAGCGCTACAGACACTCGGTCAAGCCTTCGTAGATCGAAAGCCCGCTGCCCGGCAACGGCTCGAACAAGGGACCTGCCACCGCCAGGGCTGCATAGAAGGCCGCCAACGAAGTTCCCGGCGACAACGGGCTATGGCATTGCCAGGTACGCGCGTCCACTTGCAACTTGCCTGTCCGCGGATGCACGCTCAGCTCGCTGGCGCCGAAGGTCCATACGCACTCGGCCAGCACGCCCGTGGCGCGGTGGACCGAACAGCGAAAGCGCAGCGAGCGGTAGTCGCTGAACTCGCCCTCGCAGAAGGTGTCACCGCAGACTTCGTCGAAATCGCTGATCAGCCTCTGTTGCAGGCCCTGGAATGCGTCCCATCCCTCGCCGTTGCCGGGATAGTCGATTGCATCGACGTAGTCGGGGTGCTGATCGGCCAGCGCCGGCGCAGGCCCGCATAGCGCCAGCAGCAACGCCAGCAAACGCAACGATTGGATTCGCATCACAGCTCCTTGTGGGTGGGGAGTGGCCAGGATGCTGCTGCCCACTCCCCGGCGGCATCGTCCCCTGTCGCATCAGGGCCTAGGTAAGGCGCTTGCCGGCGGGTCGGAATACCCTCGCGCACTGTCGCTGCAGCGCAACAGCCGAACGCGTAGAATCGCCGGTCTTACCACAGCAATCCCCCGGAGTTAGCACGCATGGGCCTGGAACTGGTCACCGCCGGCAAGAACCTGCCGGAAGAAATCAACGTCGTCATCGAGATCCCGAAGGACTCGGAGCCGGTCAAATACGAAGTGGACAAGGCCAGCGGCGCGATCTTCGTCGACCGCATCCTCTCCACTCCGATGCGCTATCCCTGCAATTACGGCTATGTGCCCAACACCCTGTGCGGCGATGGCGATCCGGCCGATGTGCTGGTGGTGCTGCCGCTGCCGCTGGTACCGGGTTCGGTGGTGCGCTGCCGTCCGGTCGGTGTGCTGCGGATGAGCGATGAGGCTGGCAGCGACGAGAAGATTCTGGCCGTGCCAGTGGAGAAGATCTTTTCCGGCTATGCCCACATCCAGGACATTGCCCAGGTGTCCAGCCACTGGCTGGAGCGCATCGGCCACTTCTTCGAGCATTACAAGGACCTGGAGAAGGGCAAGTGGGTCAAGCTCGACGGATGGGGCGGCGCCGATGAGGCCAAGTCGATCCTGTTGCAGTCCGTGGAACGCTACAACTCCGCCGAGGGTTGACCCCCGATCCCGGCGCAGGCCATCGGGGTCATGTTCGACCTGATCCCGATGACCTCCGTGCATGGATTAGGTACATTGCGGGGAAATGCAGGGCCGGCCTCGGCCGCCGGCCTATTTCTGGGGAGCGTCGTGCGTATTCTGTTTGTCGGGGATGAAACCAGCCTGCCGTCCGAGCTGGTGGAGTACATCACTGCGCTAGGGGACCAATGGCGAGTCCAGCGCGCGATCGACGGCAATTCCGCCATCGAGGCGGTGGCGCTGTCTGCATTCGACGCCGTGATCGTCGCTCCCCAGCTCGCCGACCTGAGCGCGGCCACCTTGCTGGGGCAGATCCGTACGCTGCGCCCCGACACCACCCGCATCGCACTGATCGGCGCCGATGCCAACCACCGCGCACCGCCACGGATCATCGGCGTAGCCCATCGTTTCCTGCCACTGCCGCTGACCCCGGAGATGTTGCTGGAAGCGATCACCAGCCTGGAGGAACTGCGCCAGCTGCTGGACGATCCCCGACTGTGTACGGCGATCGGCCGCGTCGAGAAGCTGCCCTCGCCGCCTCGGCTGTACCTGCGGCTGATGCATGCGCTGGAAGAGGACATCGACAGCGATACCTCGGCGATTGCGCAGTTGATCGAGAGTGATCCGGCAATTGCGGCCAAGGTGTTGCAACTGTGCAATTCCGCGTTCTTTTCCGCAGGTGGCGGCATCAGCGACCTGCGCAGCGCCGTGACCCGGCTGGGAGTGGCCACCCTGCGCGACTTGGTGCTGGTAAGCGAAGTCTTCTCGATACAGACGCTGTCGCCGGCCGAGCACAGTGCCATGCAACGCCGCGCCTTGCTGTCCTCACGCCTGGCCGCCAAGTTGTTGCCCGCAACCAGCGCCGAACTCGGCGCGACCGCTGCGCTGCTGGCCGATGTCGGCCTGCTGTTGCCCGGCGTGCACAACGAACATGAGCAGAAGCAGGCAGACGATCCCCGCCTGGGCCACACCGAAGCCGGGGCGTATCTGCTGGGGCTGTGGGGACTACCGATGCCGATCATCGAGGCGGTCGCCTTCCACCGCCAGCCGCAACGCTCCAGCGTGCGCAGCTTCTGGGTTACCGGCGCGGTACACGTGGCGACCGCGCTTGCCAGCGGCGAACCCGTGGACGAGGAATACCTGGCCAGGGCCGGGGTGCTGTCGAAGCTGCCGGCCTGGTGCGAGCAGGCCGATGCGATGATGGGCTTGTCGCTGCAACAGGCCTGAGCCGGCCTGGGTAGCCGCGTATGCCGGCTGCGACATTGGCGGCAACCAGGATCGCCGAACAAGAAGAAGGCGGACCTCACGGCCCGCCTTCTGTGTGTTGCCTTCAGGCTTCTGCTATCAGAAGCGCTGGGTGTACTGCATGAACAAGTAGCGGTCGTAATCCAGCATCGGATCGATCTGCGCCGTACTGCTGTTGTCTGCCGAATAGGTGATCGGCGGTTGCTTGTCCCAGATATTGCGCACACCGAAGGTCACGCTGCCGTCCCATGGGGCATTCCAGCTGACCGAGACGTCCTGGAAGCTGATCGAGCCCTTCTTGTTGGCGCCTTGGCCACCGCCCCATCCGGGATTGGCGGTAAGGTAGTTGGGATCGTTGCATTCCACGTCGGTATCCCAGCAGTAATCGCGGAACCCGCCGTAGTAGCGCAGATTCCAGCTCGCCGACAGGTCGCCCTTGGACCAGTTCACGCCCAGCGTGGCACGCACGCGCGGGAAGTTCCAGTAGCCGGCGTAGTCTTCCCAGGCCGCGCCTGCGTCACTCTGGATGCGATAGTTGGCCAGGTAGTTGGCATCGAGGTTGATCACGAACTGGCCGATGCCGAATTCCGGCAGGCGGTAGTTCACACCGATGTTGTAGCCCTCGGTCTGCATCTTGCCCAGGTTGGTGTTGCCACGATTGAGCGTGACCACCTGGCCGTCGGCATTGCGGGTGAACTGATCGCAATAGGCGGTGTTGGCTTCGGTATAGCACTGATCGAGCACGTAACCGGCCGAGATGGCGGTGATTACGTTGGAGATCGAGATACGGTACCAGTCGACCGAGATGTCCAGGCCCGGAACGTAGCTGGGACTGTATACCAGGCCCACGGTGCGGGTACGGCTGTATTCCGGCTCCAGCTCGCTGTTGCCCACGCCGGACTGGAAGGGGGCGATACCCTGGGTGCCGCTGGGGCCATCGACCGCGACGCCGGCGTTGTCGGTCTGGCGGAAATCGCCGGCCAGGCCATCGGCGCCGCAGTGCGCGGCGACGATCGGGTTGCTGCGCTGGCCATAGACGGCGTCGCAAGGATCGAGATAGGAATCGAACGTCTGCGAACCGCCACCGAAGGTATCGCCCAGCGTCGGCGCGCGGAAGCCCTTGCCATAGGTACCGCGTACCAGCAAGTCGTCGAACGGCTTCCAGGTGAAGCTGTACTTGGTGTTGGTGGTGTTGCCGAAGCGGTCGTAGTTGGAGTACCGGCCGGCCACGTCGAAGGACAGTTCCTTGGCGAACGGCAGATCCTTCAGGACCGGGATCATGAACTCGAGGTAGGCCTCGTTGGTCTGGTAGCGCCCCTCGGTCGGCTGGGCGGCCAGATCGGTGGTGAAGCCGTTGCTGGACGCTTGATCCGGGTAATCGTAGCCGCTGACCTCGCGGTGCTCCACGCCGGCGGCGAAGGCGAACTCGCCGGCATCCAGCGGCATGTCGAACAGCCCGCCGGTGATGTTGGCGGTCCAGATCTTGTTCTCGCTACGCTGCGTGGCCTGGCCGAGGCTATTGATGTACTTCAGTGCATCGGCGGTAGACGCGCTGGGGCCGCCCAGGACGTTGAACGGGACGCACTGGCCCAGGCCGATATTGGTGCCGTAGGTAAGCGGTGCGCTCGGGGTACCGCACTGGACCACGCCCTGGCTGTTCAGGAACGACGGGCCCAATGCCTTCTGCAAGGCCAGCAGGTTGATGTTGCCGGTGCTGGTCTGGGTGACGTCGTACTTGTTGTAGTTGAAGCCGACATCCCAGTTCCAGCCATGGCTGCCGACGTCGAAGGCGCCTTCCAGCGAGACGTCGAAGTGGGTGTTCTTGACGTCGCTGTCGGTGACGCGCGGCAGCTCGGTAATACGGCGATAGAACGACAGGTCATTGCCCGGCAGCGGGTTGTAGTAGCTATCCTTGTCGACATAGACGGGGAAATTGGGCTGCGAATCGCTGCTCAGCGGGTAACCGGCGATCTGGCGCTTGGATTCCCGCTCGGAGTACATCGCCGTGGAGCTCAACTTGATGTTGTCGGTGATGTCGTAGCTGCCCGACGCGAACACCGACTTGTTGGTGCTGCCCTGGTTCCACATCATCTGATCGATCGAGTTGTAGCGATCGTCGGTGTTCACCCCGGAATGGTAATTGGCGATGTCGCGCGAATCGGCGCCGACACCGTTACCGTCGTAGGAGCCGGTGTGGTTGAGCACCATCGAATCGCCACTTTCCGGATCGACGAAGCGGCCCCACGGGCCGGTCGCACTGAGACCACTGGACACATGGTTCGAACCGTAGGTATTGCGCGTCAGTTCGCGGTCCTTCGCCCAGACCGGATCTTCCTTGGAGTAACTGGCGCCGAACACCAGCGAGGAACGCTCGCCGGTCGCACCCAGGGTCAGTGAGTACTGGGTCTTGGCACCGTCGCCGCGGGCGTTCTGCCCATACAGCACCGAGGCTTCGGCACCGTCGAAGTTCTTCTTCAGGATGATGTTGACCACGCCGGCCACGGCATCGGAGCCGTAGATCGCCGAGGCGCCGTCCTTGAGCACTTCGATATGGTCGATCAGCGCACTGGGGATGGTGGACAGATCGGTGTAGCCATTGATGCTGGAGGTCCAGCGCTTGCCATTGACCAGCACCAGGGTGCGGTTCTCGCCGAGGTTGTACAGGTTGACGTACTGGCCGCCCTGTTCGGAATTCGAGGTCAGCACTGCGGCCTTGCTGAAGTTCTGGGTGCCGGAAATGGACAGGTTCTGCAGGATATCGCCGACACTGACCAGACCGGACTTCTTGATCGCTTCGCTGGAAACGGTGAAGACCGGCTGGGCGGTCTCCAGATCCACCGAACGGATACGCGAACCCGTGATCTCGATACGGTCCAGCGTGGTTGTCGATGCGTCAGCGGACTGCTCTTGCGCCATGGCGAACGCAGGCGTCAACGCGATTGCGATGCCGGCCGGCAACAGGCCGAGCCGCATCGCAGGATTGCGAAGGTTCATCAATCTCTCCAAAGTCGTTAGGGGCGCGTTAAGCGCTGCCGCCAAATTACGATTGCGTGAAGATTGCTGCTTTGCGGGTTGCGCCATGAGACTTTGCCGACTCTGGCGGCAATGCCATTTGCTCGCGGTACTGCGATGCGGTGACACCGAAGCGCGCACGGAACGCCCGCGCGAAACTACAACAGTTGTCGAACCCGCTGGCCGCCGCCACTTCGCCGATCATCATCGAGGTATCGCGCAGCAGGTCGGCCGCGCGCTCCAGCCGAAGACGCGCCGACAGCGCCTGCGGGCTTTCGTCGTAAAGGCTGTGAAAGGTCTTGGAAACGTACCAACTGGAGAAATGGGTGAGCTGGGCCAGCTCGGCAACGCGCACCACGCGGTCGCTGTTGCCTTCCAGGTACAGGCGCGCACGCTGCATCCGGCCAAACACCTGGCGACGGCGGCTGCGCGAACGTCCCGGACAGCGCTGCTCCTGCTGCGCGAACTCGTGCTGCATCGCGGCCAGGTGCAGCAGCATCGGCCGCGCCGCCGCGTCGCCGCCGTGGCGGCGGGCGCTGCGCCACAAGCGCAGTGCAATCCGTAGATCCCCCTTATCCAGACGGCCGTGCCCGGGGTAGAGCACGCTGTCGGTCAGCTCGGCCAGCAAGCGCAGGCTGGCGCTGTTCAGCCCCACGCCCACGCACAGCCCGTTACGGCTGGCCTGCAAGGTGGGCACGGATTCCTTGTCGAAAGCGATCCAGTCCCCCGCACGCAGCCGGAACCTTCCCTCCTTGGCCTCGATCCAGGAACGCCCACGCAACTGCACCCAGAGCGTGAACGTGGTGGCCGAAGCGCGAATGCTGCCCAGCCGCGCGACGGCCATGCAGACCGTCGGCGGCAAGCCGGTTTCGCTGTCCAGCGACAGCGAAAGGCCGTGATCGGCCGTCATCAACTGGTTCATTGCAGCGCCCTTACCTTTGCACGAGGGCGAGCAGTGTTTTGCCGTTTGTGGCCGCAGTCAGGAGGTTTTGCCGAAGCTGCCACGAAATCGCCACGAAGAAATCACGAAACCTATTTCTTCAATGGAAACAACAACCTGGGAATCGCACCGAGGAAGCCCGCGTGTACCTTCGGCAGGTCCATGAAGCCGATCTCACTACCGTCCTCACTTGCCAGCGGCACATACAGCGCCCCGTCGCGGTGATCCGCACTGAAACCGTTGAGCGCACTGAAGGCTACGGCATCCAGGCAATGCCCGTCGCGCGTCACCTGGCCGATGATTTCTTCGTAGGTAGCACAGGCGTCGGATTGGAACAGGTAATGGGCAGCTCCGTCCCGCCCCACGGTCCAGCTGCGATAACGCCAACGCGACGGATTGCGGCTATCCACGGGCACGATGCTGCCGCGCGCCAACGATGGATCTATCCGCCACAGCCCGTCCGCCGAAAAACGCGTGAACAAGACGGTGCCGCTCGCTTGGTCGAAACGCATCTGCGACACGTCGCCGATCGACTCAAGCCGCCGCCAGGGGGTTATCGAACGATCGTAGAGCGATAGCATCGCATTGCCGCTGCCATCGGCCGCCAGCACCAGAATGCGCCGGGGATCGGGCAGGTACACCGCTTGCAGCGGGCGCGACTCCTGCAATGGCAATGCCACCACCCGGTTCGATACCGGCGTGACTTCGCGCAGCGACGGCTTGCCCTGCCCATCGCGGGCGACCACCAGCAGGCGATGCGAATCCGGAGACCAGTCCGGCGGCTGCCGGGTATCGGGAATCATTCCTTCGATCGGCTTCAGCGAATCCGGATCGGACAGATCGGCCCACCACAGTGCGTACTCACCCGAGCGATCGGAGCTGAACACGATCTGCCGCCCGTCCGGCGACACGATCGACTGGGCATCGCGCCCGGTGGACGCGAACAGGTGCTGCTTGTGGTACGCGCCGCCCACAGGATCGCGCACGACCTTGTAGATGCCAAAACCGGGCTTGCGCTGCACGAACGCCAACTTGCCGGCGGCAATGACCGGCATCTGCACATCGCTGACGCCAACATCGCGTACATAACGGTGATCCAGGTCCAGCTGATACAAGCGTAACTGGCTGTCCACGCGGCGCCCGAACACTACGCCGCTGCTATCGGGTAGCCAGTCCCAGCCCCGGATCTCGGCATCGTCCTGGGTCAACGGCTCGGGCGTGCCGCCGGATGCCGGCATCAGCCACAGGTCGCCCATCTGCGGATTGCGCACGAACGCGATCCATTTGCCGTCCGGCGAGTAGCGCGGCGCATAATCGACGCCATTGCCAACGGCATATGCCAGCGCGCGCCACTGCCCGCTGCGCAGATCCAGCGTGCGCAGCCCTTTGCCTGGATTACGCCCGGTCATCGTCCCGAACAGCAGCGATGTGCCGTCCGGCGCCCAGCTGAAGCTGAGCATCTCGGTACCATCGCAACGGGCCACTTCGCGCTCGTCGGCCGCGCCATTGGCGGCGGTCACCATCACCCGGCAGCTGCCATCGCGCCCCTGCCGCGCGAACGCGATGTCGCGACCGTCGGGAGACCATGCGGGCAAGCGGTCGGACTGGGTCGGCCCGGGCCGGCTAAGCACCCGTGGCGGCGCGTTGTTGGTGGTCTTTACCAGGATCGAGGTTTCCGCGCGCTCGCTGACCATCGAGGTGTAGGCCACCATCGACGCATCGGGCGACAAGGTCGGCGTGAGATCGAAAGCGCCGCCGGAAGTGATCAGCCTATACGGCAATGCAGGCGTGCCGGACACCCGCTTCTCCACGGGTGCGGCGTCGGCATTGGCGCCCGCGCGTGCGATCAGCACCAGTGCCGACGCGGTGACCAGCAGCAGCACGCATACCAGTGCCAACCTCCAGGCAGACACACGCATGTGCAAGGGATCGCCAGCACCCTGCCGCAATGGCGCAGGCGCCACCGTCACGGCCGCCCCCTCCTCGGCATGCACGTCACCCTGCTCCCAGGACACCGCCGCAAGCAGGCGATACCCGGTCTTGGCGATGGTCTCGATGTAATCGGAGCGGTCCGCGTCGGCGCTGAATGCCTTGCGCAGTTGCGTGATCGCCTGCGTCACCACGTCGTTGGTCGGCAGGCTGTCCGGCCATACCGCCGCCAGCAGTTCATCGCGT
>JAATFS010000434.1 GCA_015655035.1 Lysobacterales bacterium
ACTTTCAGCAAACGTCCGCGCAGGTGGACTGGCTGCCGCGGATCATCGGCCACGCGCAGCTGAAACTGGGTACGGCGCAGATCCGGCGTGGGAAGCCCTTCGATCTGCCCCATCACCATGACCTCTTTGCCCTCCTGGTGTGGGGGCAATTGCCGGTCCAGCACCCCGCCGGCGTGAAGCCCGGCCCAGCCGAAACCGAGCAGCGCCATCGCGATCGCGCGTCCGCGCGGAGCGCGCCAGCACAGCAGTACCGAAGTACATAGCGCCAGTACGTAGATCTGCCATGGCAAACGTTGCGGCCACCACAACGCGCCCACCACCCCGGCCAGCAGCCCGGCTGCCAGCATGGGTGCAGCTCGCGATGGAAGCACTTCCTGTGCCAAGGATCCATCCTTGCAGAACGGGCGCGGCGTCCGCCGCAGGAAACGCCGCAGCACCAGGCGTGCGACGCGATTCCCCGAAGCCTAGCGATCACAACACACAGAAGGCAGCAGGAAACGCCGCCCTAAGGCATAGGAACTTTCTCATGCGAAATTTCCACTGCCGCACTACCTGGCAACAGCTGCCGTGGCATCAGCGTCGGTCGTAACCACCGCCACACAATATGCGGCGCACGAGCAACCAGGCCATCCCAGGATGGCTTCGCAGCCTGCACGGTTGACTACTGCTCGCGCTGCAAACCAATCAAACCTCGGCCAACGACAGTTGCCGCAGCCTGCCTTGGTGCAGCTCGAGCACCCGATCGAGCTTGCGCGCCAAGCTACGGTCATGGGTCACCAGCGCCAGGCTGGTGCCATGCGCGCGATTGAGTTCCAGCATCAGCTCGAACACGGTGGCTGCGGTCTTGTCGTCGAGGTTGCCTGTCGGTTCATCGCCAAGGACGCAGGCCGGGCGATTGACCAGGGCGCGCGCGACCGCTGCGCGCTGGCGCTCACCGCCAGACAACTCGCCCGGCTTGTGTTCCAAGCGGTGCCCCAGCCCGACCGACTCCAGCAAGTCCTGCGCGCGACGTTGCGCATCGGCAACGTCGACCCCGGCCAGCAGCACCGGCATCATCACGTTCTCCAGCGCAGTGAATTCCGGCAACAAGTGATGGAACTGGTAGACGAAGCCCAGCGAACGGTTGCGCAGGCGGCCACGTGCCGCGTCCGACAGCGCCGACATCCGCTGCCCGGTCACATAGACCTCGCCGGCCGTGGGTACGTCCAGCCCCCCGATCAGGTGCAACAACGTGCTCTTGCCCGCACCGGAAGCACCGACGATCGCCACCGTCTCTCCCGCCGCCACTTCCAGATCGAGACCGTCGAACACCGGCGTGCGCATCTTGCCTTCGGCATAGGTCTTGCCGAGCCCTTCGGCGCGAACCACAGCCCCCTCGCCCACCTGCTTCATCTCTCGCCCTCGTGCGTTAACGAAATCACTCATAACGCAAGGCCTCCGCCGGCTGCGTGCGCGCGGCGCGCCATGCCGGATAAAGCGTCGCCAGGAAACTCATCAACAGCGCGACGAGCGTGATGACCACCACGTCCTGCGGCTGCATGTCGGTCGGCAGGCCGGTGATGTAGTACACATCTTCCGGCAGCAGTTTGATGTTGAACACCGATTCGATCACCCCGAGAATCCGCTCCAGGTTCAGCGTCAAGGTGATCCCGCCCACCACGCCCAGCACGGTGCCGATGATGCCGATCAGCGAACCCTGCACCATGAAGACCTTCATCACCCCGCCCGGCGACAAGCCGAGTGTGCGCAGGATGGCGATGTCGGCCTGCTTGTCGGTCACCAGCATCACCTGAGAGGACACCAGGTTGAAGGCGCCCATCGCGACGATCAGCGACAGCAGGATGCCCATCACCGTCTTTTCCATCTTCAGCGAGTGATAGAGGTTGGCGTTCTCGCGTGTCCAGTCACTTACCAGGTACGGGCCACGCAGGTTGACCGCAAGATCGCGGGCAACCTCCCAGGCCTTGTCCATGTCGTGCAGCCGCAGCCGCACGCCGGTGACGCCGTCCATTCGCAGCACCCGCGCCAGGTCTTCCATGTTGGCGACCGCGAGCCCTCTATCGATTTCGTTGTAGCCGGCCTCGAAGATACCGCTGACATTGAAGCGCTTGAGCTTGGGCAACGCGCCGACCGGGCTGCCCTGGAAATCAGACAGGGTCACCACCACCGTGTCGCCGACATCCACGCCCAGCCACAGCGCCAGCTCGCGGCCCAGCAGGATATTGAACGAGCCAGGCGTCAGGCTGTCGGCCGAGCCCTCTTTCATCTTCTGCGCCAGCACCGAAACCTTCGCTTCCTCGGCCGGAATCACGCCACGGACCATTGCCGGCTGGTTGCGTGGCCCGGACAGCAACGCTTCCTTCTCGATATAGGGTGCCGCTCCAGCCACGCGCGAGTCCTGCACCGCCAACTGCACCGCATGCTGCCAGTCGTGCATCGGCGCGCCCTCGGCACTGACCGTCGCATGCGCCGCCATTTGCAGCAGGCGATCGCGAATTTCCTTCTGGAAGCCGCTCATCACCGCCAACGTGGTGATGAGGACGGTCACCCCCAAGGCGATGCCCAGGATCGACGCCATCGAGATGAAGGAGATGAAGCCGTTGCGCCGCTTGGCGCGCAGGTAACGCAGACCGATGGCGACGGGAATGGGTTTGAACATGCGGTTCAACTGGTAAATAAACCTTATGGTGCCATCTGCGAGGCCCGAGACGAAATGGCGCGTGCGTCAGCGGCCAGACGCAGTTCACGTCGCGCAGCGGGAGGCAGCGTATCGGGCCAGAACAATCGCCATTCACGCCGTCGGCCCTTGCCGGCCCAGGACAGCATCGCCAGCGGGCCATGCCACTGGATGCGGAAGTCATGGACCGCCTTACCGTCCACGGTCACCGCAGTCTCGTTCCAGGGGATGACCAGCGTAGCGGCCGGCCTGCGCCATTCGCGGCAGATCAGCATGCCCCAACGAACCGTCACCAGCGCCGCCAGCGCCAGTGCCGGGATCGGCGCCAGGCCGCAGCGCCAGATCGCCCCCCCTGCCAGCGGCAGTAGTGCCGACAGCGCGAAGATCAGCCAGCGCGAGGGACGCCAATCAAGCCGGCAAGGCGCGGATGGCGGCGATGAGGGCAGCCGGTTTCGCATCGGGACAAGCCTCGTAGCCCATGAACCAGCGCCACAACCTATCGTCTTCGCAATCCAGCAGATATAGGAAAACCGCCCGTTCGTCGTCGGAAGCCTGCGCCCAGCAACGGTCCAGGTAGCGCCCGAACAACTGATCGAGCTCGCGCATGCCACGGCGGCAGCGCCAGCGCAATTTCTTCAATTCGGTTGCTTCGTCCATCGTTTCGATCATCCGGCCAGGTCGCGCACGCCTGCGCTGCTATCGGGCAAGCCCGGAAACGACAGCGGCACCAGACCCGCAGGTCGGTGCCGCCGCCCATCATGGCCGGGTTCTGGCCATGGTCGTTGTCGCCATCACTCAGGCGCGACGCGCCATCATCAATTTCTTGATCTCGGCGATCGCCAACGCCGGGATCAGTCCCTTCGGACAGGTCCGCGCGCAGTTCATGATGGTGTTGCAGCGATACAGCTTGAACGGATCCTCGAGATCGTCCAGACGCGCGCCGGTGTCCTCATCTCGCGAATCGATGATCCAGCGGTAAGCCTGCAACAGGATCGCAGGTCCCAGGTAGCGTTCACCGTTCCACCAATAGCTAGGGCAACTGGTCGAGCAGCACGCGCACAGGATGCACTCGTACAGCCCATCCAGCTTCTTCCGATCTTCCGGCGATTGCAGCCGCTCGCGGTCCGGCGGCGGCGGGGTCTGGGTACGGATCCACGGCTTGATCGATGCGTACTGCGCATAGAAGTGGGTCAGATCGGGCACCAGATCCTTGACCACGTTCATGTGCGGCAACGGGTAGATCGGAACCTCGGTCTTCTTGCAGTCGCTGATGGCACGCGTGCAGGCCAGCGTATTGGTGCCGTCGATGTTCATCGCGCACGAACCGCAGATGCCTTCGCGACACGAGCGCCGGAACGTCAGCGTCGGGTCGATCTCGTTCTTGATCTTGATCAGCGCGTCCAGAACCATCGGTCCGCAACTGTCCAGATCCACTTCATAGCTATCGGTACGCGGGTTGCTGTCGTCGTCGGGACTCCAGCGGTAGATCTTGAAGGTGCGCGTGTTCTTCGCACCCTTGGCCGGGAAATGCTTGCCCTTGCCGATCTTTGAATTCTTGGGGAGAGTGAACTCTGCCATGGCTTGTAATCCGGGATTAGGGATTGGAGATTGGGGATTCGATGGACGAGGAATTTCCGCTTGCGCGAATCCCCAATCCCGAACCCCCAATCCCGGCTTTGGTCAGTAGACGCGCGGCTTGGGCGGCACTACGTCCACGTCCTTGCTCAACGTGTACATATGCACCGGCCGGTAGTCGAACTCGCACTTGCCCTTGTCGTCCACCTTTACCAGCGTGTGCTTGTGCCAGTTGACGTCGTCGCGATCAGGGAAGTCCTCATGCGCGTGCGCGCCGCGGCTTTCCTTGCGTTGTTCGGCCGAATTGATCGTCGCCACCGCGTTGAGCAACAGATTGTTCAACTCGTAGGTTTCGATAAGGTCCGAGTTCCACACCAGCGAGCGGTCGGACACCTTGACGTCCTCGAACGTGGCGAAGATCTCGGCCATCTTGTCGACGCCTTCCTGCAGCGTCTTGCTGGTCCGGAACACGGCTGCATCGGACTGCATGGTGCGCTGCATCTTGTCGCGAATCACCGAAGTCGGCGTCGAGCCGTTCGCGTTGCGCAGCTTGTCCAGCAAGCCCAGCGCCTTGTCGCAGGCGTCCGACGGCAGCGACTTGTGCGGCGCGTTGGTCTTGATCGTCGCCGCGCAGCGATTGGCCACTGCACGACCGAACACCACCAGGTCGAGCAACGAGTTGGAACCCAGGCGGTTGGCGCCGTGGACCGACACGCAGGCCGCCTCGCCGATGGCGTACAGGCCCGGCACCACCGCGTCCGGATCGTCGCCGACCTTGCGCACCACTTCGCCGTGGTAGTTGGTGGGGATGCCGCCCATGTTGTAGTGGACGGTCGGGATCACCGGAATCGGCTGCTTGTGCACGTCGACGCCGGCAAAGATCCGCGCGCTCTCGGCAATGCCCGGCAGCTTCTCGTCGATCACGCCCGGGCCAAGATGGGTCAGGTCGAGCAGGATGTGATCCTTGTGCTCGCCAACGCCGCGGCCTTCGCGGATCTCCACGGTCATCGAACGCGACACCACGTCGCGCGAGGCCAGATCCTTGTAGTGAGGCGCATAGCGCTCCATGAAACGCTCGCCGTTGCTGTTGCGCAGGATGCCGCCTTCGCCGCGCACGCCTTCGGTGATCAGGCAGCCGGCACCATAGATGCCGGTCGGGTGGAACTGCACGAACTCCATGTCCTGCATCGGCAGGCCGGCGCGCATCACCAGGCCGCCGCCATCACCGGTACAGGTATGTGCGGAGGTCGCGCTGAAGTACGCACGACCATAGCCACCGGTGGCCAGCACCACGCCATGGGCCCGGAACAGATGCAACGAACCTTCGGCCATGTCCAGTGCGAGCACGCCCCGACAGACACCTTCTTCATCAAAGATCAGGTCGAGTGCGAAGTACTCGATCATGAAGCGGGCGTTATGCGCCAGCGACTGCTGATACAGCGTATGCAGCATGGCGTGACCGGTACGGTCGGCTGCGGCA
This sequence comes from Lysobacterales bacterium, assembly GCA_015655035.1. Taxonomy (GTDB): domain Bacteria; phylum Pseudomonadota; class Gammaproteobacteria; order Xanthomonadales; family Xanthomonadaceae; genus JAATFS01. The sequence continues at coordinate 5,733 of JAATFS010000434.1, forward strand.
CAGGTACGCTGCGCCGACGGGCCTTCGCCGTACTTGGTGGTCATGCCGCCGAACGGACGCTGGTAGATCTTGCCTTCCTCGGTACGCGAGAACGGCACGCCGTAGTGCTCCAGCTCGATGATCGCCGGAATGGCCTCGCGGCACATGTATTCGATCGCGTCCTGGTCGCCCAGCCAATCCGAACCCTTGATGGTGTCGTAGAAGTGGTAGCGCCAATCGTCTTCGCCCATGTTGCCCAGCGCGGCGGAGATGCCGCCCTGCGCGGCCA
>JAATFS010000484.1 GCA_015655035.1 Lysobacterales bacterium
CAGATGGATACCGTATTCGGCGACGGCTCGCACGGCGGCCAGGGCAGTGGCCTGGTTGACAAGCTGCTGTCGGCCGGCCGGCGCGTGGTCACCGGCGAAAGCCTGTTCACCACGGTCTATACCCACACCGGCAGCGGCAAGGCGCGGGTAGCCTTCGCCGCCCCTTACCCGGGCACGGTGCTGGCGATGAAGTTGTCCGAGCACGGCGGCCGGCTGATCTGCCAGAAGGACAGCTTCCTGGCCGGCGCGCGCGGCGTTTCGCTGGGGATCGCGTTCCAGCGCAAGATCCTGACCGGCCTGTTCGGCGGCGAAGGTTTCGTGATGCAGAAGCTCGAAGGCGACGGCTGGGTATTCGTGCATGCCGGCGGCACCGTGGTCGAGCGCGAACTCGCAGCGGGCGAGCGCCTCGACGTGGATACCGGCTGCGTGGTCGCCTACCACGCCGGCGTGGAGATGGACGTGCGCCGCGTGACCGGGTTGAAGAGCATGTTCTTCGGCGGCGAGGGTGTATTCCTGGCCAGCCTCACCGGCCCTGGCAAGGTCTGGTTGCAGTCGCTGCCGTTCTCGCGCATGGCCGGGCGCATGTTGCAGGCCGCGCCGCAGGCGGGCGGCAACAATCGTGGAGAAGGCTCGGTCCTGGGCAGCTGGGGCCGCATCCTGGATGGCGACAACAAGTTCTGACGCGGGCCGTTGAGCTACATTCGCTGACCCGCCCTGCCGATGAAGCGATGAAACTCCACCAATTGCGCACCCTGCTCACCGTCCAGGAAACCGGTAGCCTGCAGGAAGCCTCGCGCGTGCTGCACGTCACCCAGCCCGCGCTGAGCCGGGCGATCAAGGAGCTGGAAGCCGAGCTGGGGGTCGCCCTGCTGGTACGCAGCAACCGGGGCGTCAGCGTCACCGCCTACGGCGAACGGCTGTTGCTGCACGCGCGGCACGCACTGGAGGACCTGCGCCGCGCGCGCCAGGACATCGAGGAAATGAAGGGCCTGGCCAACCGCGAAGTCGCCCTGGGCGTGACCTCGGCCACCGCCGCGTTGCCGCCGGTACGCACCGCGATCGGCGCGTTCCAGGCGTCGCAGCCACGCGTGCGCCTGCGCATCCACGAGCTGCGGCCGGCGCAGATCCTGGCGCGGCTGCGCGAGGGCGCACTGGACTTCGGCCTGATCTCGCAGTTGCCGGCACAACCCTCGCCGCTGCAATGGGAGCTGATCTGCCGGCTGCCGGTGCAGATCCTGGCCAGTCGCCGGCATCCGTTGTGCCATGCGCGCAGCCTGCGCGAGCTGCATGGTGCGCACTGGCAGACCGCCGACGATCCGGACGATCCCAATTCGGTATTCCACCAGCTGTTCCAGCAGAACGACCTGGCATTGCCCGAGCGCATCACCGAATGCTCATCGCTGCTGCTCAGCAGCCATCTGCTGACCGAGAGCGACACCATCGCGCTACTGGCGCGGATGAGCCACGAGCCGGGCATCCTGCCCTCGCTGGCGATCAACGACCAGTTGCAGGCAATCGCCATCGCCGAGCCGCTGCCCGACGCCTACGTGTCGATGGTGTGCGTGAACCATGCACTGCTGACCGGCAACGCGGCGCAGCTGTTCGAGACGCTGCACACGGCGCTGCTGCGGCAATACCCGCGGTTCGGCTGAGCGGTTCGGCGTCATGGCACCGCCTGGCCGTCGCGCTTGTAGATCTTGCCGCCCTTCATCACGAACTTCACCCGCTGCAACTCGGTGATGTCCTGCAAGGGATCGCCCGCCACCGCGATGATGTCGGCGTAGCGGCCGGGCCGCAGCGTACCGATGTCGGCCGGGGCGCCGATCAGTTCGGCGTTGTTGCGGGTGCCGATCACGATCGCGTCCATCGGGCTCGCCCCGGATTCCACCAGGTACTGGAACTCGCGGGTATCGCTGCCGAACGTCGCCAGGCCGCCGAAGTTGTCGCTGCCGGCACCGAGCCGGACCCCGGCCCTGTAGGCGGCGGCGACGTTTTTGTCCAGGATCGGGGTCACCGCAATCGCCTTCTCCGCCACGCCCGCCGGCAACTTCTCCGGATGCGCTTTGGCCAGGGCATAGATGTCGCGGCCTACGGCCTGGGTACCCAGCAGGAAGGTGCCGTGCTTCTTCAGCAGCGCATAGGTTTGTGCGTCGGCGAAGGTACCGTGTTCGATCGAATCCACGCCCAGCCGCGCCGCGTTCTCGATCGCCTGCCTGCCGTGGGCATGTGCGGCAACCTTCATCCCCATCGCGTGCGCGGTGTCGACCGCGGCCTTGATCTCGGCATCGCTCATCAACTGCGCGTTGGGATCGTCGCCGAGGGTGGCGACGCCGCCACTGGGCGCGATCTTGACCAAGTCGGCGCCCTGCTGATGCAGCCAGCGCACCGCACGCACTACCGCCTCGGGGCCATCCACCACACCGGCCTTCCAGTCGCCGCCATGGTCGGCCCACTCCGGCGCCATCCCGTTGCTCGGGTCCATGTGCCCACCACTCGGGCCCAGCGCCTGCCCAGCTACCCATAGCCGCGGCCCGGCGACCAGCCCCTTGGCGATGGCGCGCTTGAGCGCCACCGCCACGGTGATGTCGGCGGCGGCCACGTCGCGCACCGAAGTGACCCCGCCCAGCAAGGTTAGCCGTGCGTTCTGCGCCGCCTGCAGCGCGGTCGCCGCGGGGGTGGTGCGCTGCGGTGGGTCCATGTTGGAGGAGGTGATGTGCAGGTGGGCATCGATCAGCCCCGGCAGCACGGTGCCGGCCGTCAGCGTGACGACGTCCGCGCCGGGAACCTGCACATAGCCGTCCTCGATGGCCCGGATGCGCTCGTCGCGGATCAGGATCGAAACCTGCTCGCGGGGCGCCGCGCCGGTGCCGTCGATCAGCCGCGCAGCATGGATCACCACGTCGCCAGCCCAGGCCGGGGTGGTCAGCGCCAGCAGCGTGGTGGCCAGTGCGCAGCGGCGGAGATTGCGTCGAATCGTGTTCATGTGGGTCCTGTCAGAAATTCAGCTGGAGGTCGACGCCGATGGTGCGCGGGGTCAGGCTGTAGGCCGCGCCCTGCGGCGAGAAAAAGGCGTTGCGGGCCGCCGTCGTCACTGCAAAGCGGTTGAGCAGGTTGTTGGCGTACAAGTAGGCGCTCCAGCGTCCGTCCACGCTTTCGATGCCGGCGCGTGCGTTGACGGTGGTGTAGTTGCCGAAGCGCACGCGCGCCGAGTCGGCCGGACGCAGGGTCGAGTACGCCTCGCCGACATAGCTGGCATCCAGCCGCACCATGCCGTCGCGGGCATCGCTCAACGACCAGCGCCAGGCGCCGGACATGCTGGCGGTCAGGTGCGGGATGTAGGGGATGCGGTCGCCCTTGCGGCCCAGCGTGCCGCTGGTCTGCACGTTGTTGTTGATCTGGTCGGCCACCAGCTTGGCATCGATGTAGTTGGTGTTGGCGGCCAGTTCCAGCCCGGCCAGTGGCCGGTAGCTTAGCTCCCACTCGATGCCGCGCATGCGTGCCGCACCGGCGTTGGTGAGGAAGCCGTAGGAGCCATTGGCGGTGGTCGCGCTGATCTGCATGTCCTCCCAGTCGATCTGGTAGACCGCCACGTTCAGCCGCAGGCTGTTGTCCAGCCAACTGCTCTTGGCGCCCAGCTCGTAGTTCCACAGGCTGTCGCCACGGTAGGCGGTCAGGCTTTCGGACAGGCCGATGACCTGGTTGGCGCCGCCCGGGCGCATGCCGTCGGCCGCGGTGGCGTAGACCATCAGGTCCTTGCTCGCGCGCCAGGACAGGTTGAACTTCTTCAGCCAGCCGCTTTCCTTGGCGGATACCGAGGCCAGGTCGCGCAGTGGCGCGCCGATCAGCACCATCGGGATATCGGTGGAGCCGGCTACGGTCTTGTCGTAGCGGTAGTAGCGCACGCCCAGCGTGGCATCGAGGCTTTCCGTGGCATGCCAGGTGGTTTCGCCGAAGGCCGCCTGCTGTTCGAGCTGGTCGTCGATATGGCGACGCATGGACAACTGATAAGGGCGCATGATCTGGCCGCTGGCGGCGTCGGCCAGGGCGATCTGGCTGTACAGGCCGTTGCGGCGGTTCTCGCTGAAGACGCCGGCGGTCCAGTCCAGCACCGCGTTGCCGTTGGAGGACAGCCGCCATTCGTTGGACCAGTTGCGGGTCGTGCCCGGATACATCAGCACGGATGGCGAGCGAGCGGCGAGATAGTCCCGGAAGGCGGGCAGGGCGGCGGCGTAGAACTCGAACAACTGGGTGTTGTCGAGGCTGTAGATCGCGGTGCGGTCGAAGTACGAGCTGGCCCCGGTCAGCATGGCCCAGCCCAGATCCCAGTTCAGGGTGACGTTGGAGATGTGGGTGCGGTCCTCGTACGGTGCCAGCGTGCGCGACACCGCACCGTAGCGCACGCCGCCGCCGGGCGACCAGGCCGGCGAGGTCGCCTCGGTGTTGGCGCTGGAGAAGCTGGCATCGACCGTGAGGTCCTCGAACGGGCGGTAGCGCAGCATCAGCCGGCCGCCCTCGGCATCGGCATCGTTGACGTCGTCCTTGCCCAGGTAGGTGTTGTCGATATAGCCACCGGTATGGCGCTTGTACAGCACCACGCGCGCGGCCAGCACGTCCTTGACCAGCGGCGCGTTGACCATCACGTTGGTCCGCCACGACGGCTCGCCGCCGGCGGTGCCCGCATACCCGGCCTGCAGCTTGCCGGCGTAGCTGTCCAGCCAGGGTTTTTCGAAGATCACGCGCAGCGAGCCGCCCATCGAGCCCGATCCGTAAAGGGTGCCCTGGGGTCCGCGCAGCGCCTCGATGCGCTCGACGTCGAACAGCTCCAGCTCTGGCGAGCGGCCACCGGCATCGTTGGTGGTGCCGACCGAGCCACTGATCGGGGTTTCGTCGTAGTAGAGGCTGGTGGTGGCCTCGCCAGTGGAATAGATGCCGCGCATCGACAACCGCGAAGCGCCGGGGCCGCTGTCCTGCACGCTCAGGCCCGGTACCTGCCGGGCGTAGTCCTTGACGTCGACCGCGCCGCTGTCCTTCAAGGTCTCGGCGGTGATGGCGGTGACGGCCACGGGTGCGTCCTGCACGCTGGTAGCGCGCTTGGTGGCGGTGATGGTGATGGCGTCCAGGGTGGCGGCCGCCTCCTGGGCCGGCACTGACCCGGCAGGCAGCAGTGCCACCCCGGTACACAACGCCAGCAGCGAAAGACGGGGACCGGGAAGGAGACGGCTGGAACGGCAACAGGCCTGCATGGAATTTCCTCGGGCGTGGGGGCGTGGGCAATGGGAAACGATCGGGCACGCTTCGCCAGGTCATCGCAGACGCGGCGAAGGTGGATGCTGGAAGATCGACGATGTTCCCCGTGGTATCGCCGCCGTAGCGGTTACGCAGCGATCCGTTCAGCCCGAGCATGCCCACAAGCGGGGCAGTGCTGGTAATGCACTTTTGTTTTAACCATGGCCCCAGGGTTATCTCAAATCACGCAGGGAACGCGACGCATGACGACTGAACGCCTTGCGGAGGCCCTATGCGCCCAGCGCCTTGCCTTTGGCAGACCTGAAATCAACTGCGTGCTTTTGGCATTGGCATTACTTTTTGAGATATCGCGCGCCGACGCTGGCCGGCTACCTCGATGGCTTGCCAAGTAGGCAGAGCACTGCGCCGGGCACGCCGCCGGCGCTATGCTGACGCGCTTGCCGGGCAACTGCCGGGCCCTTCCGATCCCGAAGAACGATGAATCGCTATTGCCTGTTGCTGGTGTCACTTTCGCTCGCACTGCTGGGCGCCTGTTCCCATGACGCGCCGCGAACGGCGGGGCCGTCGCCCGCGGGCCCGTCCACGCCCGGCGCGGCCAAGCCAGTACGTATCGGTATCGCGCTCGGAGGCGGTGCGGCCAAGGGCTTCGCCCATATCGGAGTGATCAAGATGCTGGAGGCCAATGGTTTAGAGCCCTCGGTGGTATCGGGCACCAGCGCCGGCAGCGTGGTCGGCGCGCTGTACGCCAGCGGCATGGATGCGTTCGCGATGCAGGAAAAGGCCGTGGCGCTGGACCAGACCAGCATCCGCGACGTGCGCCTGTTCTCGGGCGGGCTGGTACAAGGCCAGAAACTGCAGGACTACGTCAACCAGCAACTGGGCAACAAGCCGATCGACAGGCTGGCCAAGCCCTTCGCGGCCGTTGCCACCCGCCTGGAGGATGGCGAGCGCAGCGTTTTCGTGCGAGGCAATGCCGGCCAGGCCGTACGCGCCTCCAGCAGCATTCCCGGTGTGTTCGAACCGGTCGCCATCGGCCAGTACCACTTTATCGACGGCGGCGTGGTCAGCCCGGTACCGGTGGACGCCGCGCGCCAGCTCGGCGCGGAATTCGTGATCGCGGTAGACATCTCCAACAAAGCCAACGGCAAGAACCCGGGCGGCTTGCTGGGCACGGTCAACCAATCGATCGCTATCATGGGCCAGCGCCTGGGCGCGGCCGAACTCAAGCGCGCCGACATCGTGATCCGCCCCAAGGTCAGCGACATCGGCGCGGCGGACTTCAATCAACGCAACACCGCGATCCTGGAAGGCGAGCGCGCCACGATGGCGGCGATGCCGCGGATCCGCGCGGCACTCGCGCAGTTGCAGGCACAACGCACCAGCGCCATACGCAGCGCCGAGAAACAGGCCAGCGACGCCGCCCACCGCCAATGCCTGGAAAACCGCTCGCGACTGAGCAAGCTGATACGCCGCGACGATTGCGGCAGTCCCTGACCCGCCCTGCACTCGTGGCGACCAGCGAGTATGGCAGCGCGCGTCGCGCTGCCGTCGCCTTGCCCGCGCACCTGCGGAATACCTTCCGAGCCTGCGCTCAGAACGCGATGCGGGCCACGCTCTCGGCGCCATCCTTGGGATCGCCCTCCCCGTTCTTGATGCTCACGTACAGCACATTGCGCCGCTCATCCAGCGCCAGACTGTTCGGATGAGTGGGCAACTCCAACATGTGCAGCAAGCGATAACTTTTGCTGTCGTAGACCGTCACCTTGCCCGCCTGGCGATGCGTGACGTACAGCCGTTTGCGCGGCGCATCCAGGCGTAGCGCCAGCGGTCCGGCTTCGCTCGGGATGCTGTGCAGTTCGCGGCCGCTGTCGGCATCCAACACGACGATGCGATTGCCCGGATTGCGCGACTGGAAGCCCGGGATCGACGTTGCCTGATAGTCGCGAATCATCGCCAGGCCCTGGTCGGTGACGAACAGGCGCTTGCCGGCCGGATCGTAGGCCAGGTTCATCGGCTGCTCGATTCCCGTCGGGTGGCGTTGCGACACCTCCAGCGTCGCGGTATCCACCACCACCAGTTCGCCCAGCAGGTTGGAGGCGAACACGCGTTTGCCGCGCGTATCCAGCACCAGGCCCGGCGCCTTGGCGTTGCCCAGGCCGGCGACCGTCTCGATCACTTGCAGCGTGGCGGTGTCGACCACGAACAGCACGCTGCCCTGCTCGGAATGGCCGGTGACGTACAGGCGCTTTCCGGCCGGGTCCACCACCAGTTCGCGAAGATCGTGCGCATAGCGGCGCTTGCCATCCGCCCCCTTCACTTTCTGCTCCAGCTGCACCCGCCCGACCACTTTGTTCGCGGCGATATCCAGCACCGTGACCGAAGTGTCCACGGTGTTGCCCACGTACAGGCGGTCGTTCTCGTCGTCGAGCGCCACGCCGAAGGCCTTGCGTTCGAGCGGGATCTCGGCGCGGACATCGAGCGTGCCCGGGTCCAAGCGCAGTATCCGCGAGGGTCCCGGCGTCGGACCGAAGCCGCCGGACGAGGCGACGAACACCGCGTCCTGTGCCGGGCTGTAGACCAGTTCATACAGGCCCTGCGCCAACGCGCGGCGCTGGACCTCGGGCGCGCTGCGCACCGGGGCTTCGGCCGATGCCGCAGCCCCGTCCCGGTTTTGCGGTTGGGTCTGGCAGCCCGCCAGGGCGAAGAGCACCGCAGCGGCCAGCGTGGTCGCCAAAAGCATGGATCGATTCATCGGAGCAGTCCTTGTGTCGGCGAACGGAAGTGGGACACTCCGCTGGCAAGGCGCCTTGTCGGCGACACTGGCTGGCTACTACGACGCCACGCTACCGGTGGCATCGGGGTGGATATGCAACGAACGGCGGCGGCCAGCCAGGCCGGTCCACCGCCTGCTGCGCTCAGTAACGCCAGCGCAAGGTGAAACTGACGAAGCGCGGCTCGCCGTAGTTCTGGTAATCGAGGTTGGCCCAGTATTTCTTGTCCAGTGCGTTGCGTAGCGCCAAGCTGGCGCTCCACTGCTCGCTGATGCGGTAGTTGGCGTTGAAGTGCACCAGCGCATAGGCCTCCTGCGCCACCGTCACCGGTGTGGTGGCGCCACTGCCATCGCCGACCGGGCGCAGTATGTTGAAGCCCTCGACCTTGCTCTGCCAGCTCACGCCGCCGCCCAGGCTCAAGCGCTCCCATGCACCCGGCAGGCGTATCTGGGTGGACAGCTGCACATAGTCTTCGGGCAGGTTGGCGTAGATCGCATCGGTGGATGCGCGCGTCACCTTGACGTGGGTGTAGCCGGCGTTGACGCTCCAGCCCGGCCGGATCTCGCCGTTGAAATCGACTTCCCATCCACGGCTCTTGGTGCCGTCGATGCCGATGTACGCCGAATTGCCATCGGGCAGCGAACCTTCCGGCTGGGTGGTGTCGCGCACCGCGTAGTTGTCCTGCTTGGCCTCGAATGCGGCGGCGGTGACGATGGCGCGCCCGTCGAACAGCTGGGCCTTGAGCCCGGCTTCCAGGTTGGAACCTTCCACCGGCGCCAGCAGGTTGTTGTTCTTGTCCCGGTAGTCCTGTGGATTGAATATCTCGGTATAGCTGGCGTAGAGCGACACGTGCGGCACGATGTCGTAGACCAGTCCGACATACGGCGTGACTTCGTCGCTCACTTGGTAGCGCCCGCTGGTGCCGGTGTAGACGCCAGCGGTGTCGAAGGCCTGGGTGCGGGTTTCCCATGAGCTCAGGCGCGCGCCGGCGATCAATGACAGCGGTTCGGCCAGGCGCAGCCGGGTGGAGGCATAGACGCCACGCTGGGTGGTGCGCGCCACGCTCGATCTACCGGTGCGGGCATAGGTCGCGGCAGAGATGTCGCCATTCCAGTCATGGATATTTGGAATGTAGTAGCAGCGTTGCCCGCTGCAACTGGCCCAGTCGTCCGGATAGCTCAGCGCCACTCCGGGCGTGGTCGATTCCAGGTCCTGCCAGCTGCCGCCGATGACCAGGTCGTGGTCGCGCCCGAACAGGGGGAACGAGCCAGACAGGTACACATCGACCGCATCGCGGGTGTCGTTGGTTTCGCCTGCCGCCGCGCGCAAATAGATGCCGCTGCCGTCGCGGCTATCGGGATAACCCTCGCCGTAAACGCGCAGGCTCTGCACATCGCCCCGGGTATGCGCGTAGTTGACCTTCAGCAGCCAATCCTCGCCGAAGCGCTGTTCCAGGTTGGCGAACGTGGTGCTGGTCTGGCGCTGCCAGCGCGTCCACTTCGACGCCAGGTTGGTCGAGCGCGCCAGGTTGGCGTAGGAACCGTCGGCAGCGAAGAACGGCACCGTCCCCCAGGTCGATCCCACCGGAGTGTTGTCCTGACGCTGGTAGCCCACGGTGACCATGGTGCTGTCGGTCAGGTCGCCTTCGAACACCGCCATGCCCGACATCTTCTTGTCGCTGTAGCGGTCGTAGTAGTAATCGCGATCCTGCCAGGAGGCGACGAAACGGCTGCGGAAGCGGCCATCGGCACTGAGCGGCGCGGTCACATCGGCCTGGGTGCGGCGGAAATCCCAGCGCCCGGCCGTGGCCGAGAACGAGGCATCGAATTCCTTGCCCGGGCGCTTGCGCAGCAGGTTGACCGTGGCCGACGGAATACCTGCGCCACTGAGCAGTCCATTGGCGCCGCGAATGACTTCGATCCGGTCGTAGAAGGCGGTGTCGTATTCCTGATTGGTGGAGCCGCTGTAAGTGGGCAGGCCATCGACCTGGAAATCGGTGATCTTGAAGCCCCGGGCGAAGTACAGTGGGCGCTGGGTGTCGAAGAAGGAGACGTTGACGCCGGTGACGTTGCGCATCACGTCGTCGATGCTGAACAACGATTCCTGTTCCAGCCGCTGCTGGCCGATCACACTGACCGACTGTGGTGTTTCCAGCAGGGTCAGGGGCAAGCGCGTGGTGGTCGATGGCTGCGAGCGGCTCACGCTGCCACTCACGCGGACCTTGTCCAGGGTCTTCGCTTCATCGGCGGCGGCGGCCAGGGCAGGACCTGCAGTGGATAGCACTGAAAGCAGGGCAAGAGTGAGCAAGCGGCGAGACAGCACGATCGTCATGGCAGGGATTCGGTTGGGAGACGCGGCAGCAGGTATGAGGCAGCCGGAGCCGCTGCCCTCGGTAGAGGACGGCGTGGAGCCTCACGTCGGAATCAAGCGGGGCTGGCCCGGAATCGGGGCTGGCAGGTCGGGCGCGATACACGCGGGCGGCTGGGCCGCCTCGACAGGACGCAAATGTAAATCGTTATCGTTGACTTAACAAGGCCGACACATCCTGACCAACTTCCGACAAGAATCCTCAACCCGCCGGCGGGCTCAGCTGGCGGACAACGGTACGCCCTGGTCCGCCTTGACCGTACGCAGCACGAAGCTGGAGTTCACATCGGCTACGCCGGTGGCATTGAGCAGGCGGTCCAGCAGGAAGCGCGAGAAATGCTCCAGGTCGCGCACCAGCACGTGCAACAGGTAATCCATGTCGCCGGTCAGTGCCCAGCACGCCACCACTTCGTCCCAGTCGCGCACGCCCTCGGCGAAGTGCTCGATATCGGCCTGCCCGTGCCGCTCCAGTTGCACCCGGACGAATGCCTGCAGCCCCAGCCCGAGCGCCTTGGCCTGTAGCCGCGCGCCATAGCCGGCGATGATGCCGGCCGCCTCCAGCCGCTGGGTGCGGCGCAGGCAGGACGACGGCGACAGGTTGATCTGCGTGGCCAGGTCGGCATTGCTGCTGCGGCCCTGGGTCTGCAACAAGGCGAGCAGCCTCAGGTCGGTTCGGTCGAGCGCGATGGACTCATTCATGAATTGCGCCAATAGTGATATTTACGCAACGATATTGCATCGAAACGGCATATCAACGCAATTTTGCAAGCCTATTGTCCGGTCTTGACGCTATCTTGAAGCACTTCCTTGCCCCGGTTGACAGCCATGCTTGCCGCTCGCCGCCGCGTCGAAAACTCGCTGACCGACAAAGGCTATGTGCCGGTTTACACCACGGCGCTGGTGGAACAGCCGTGGCAGGCGTACAACGCCGACGACCA